>JALHST010000154.1 GCA_022865355.1 Maribacter sp.
AGGGAATATGTTAGAATGTCACTTGGCGGCATGCGCGATGAGGCTGAAATACGCGGCCATCGGAAAACTTATATCGGCGCTATGCCAGGACGTATTATCCAAAGTATCAAGAAGGCCGGAACCTCAAATCCGGTGTTTATTTTAGATGAGATCGACAAACTTACGAACAGTCACCAAGGTGACCCTTCCTCTGCCATGTTGGAAGTGCTAGATCCCGAGCAAAACAACGAGTTTCATGACAATTTCCTCGAGATGGGCTATGACCTTTCAAAAGTGATGTTCATTGCCACGGCCAACAATTTATCGAACATACAGCCGGCGTTATTGGATCGCATGGAAATCATTAATGTTACCGGCTATACCATCGAAGAGAAGGTTGAGATTGCCAAAAGGCATTTGTTGCCTAAGCAGTTGAAGGAGCACGGACTTACCGATAAGAATTTGAAAATTGGGAAGCGGCAATTGGAGAAAATCGTCGAAGGATATACCAGGGAATCAGGGGTACGGGCTTTAGAAAAACAGATTGCCAAAATGGTGCGTTATGCGGCCAAATCGATCGCGATCGAGGAAGAATACGAAATAACGGTCACCAGCGCCGATGTAGAAAAGGTATTGGGCCCGCCAAGAATGGAACGGGATAAATACGAGAACAATGAGGTTGCCGGAGTGGTTACTGGTTTGGCATGGACCAGTGTTGGTGGCGATATCCTTTTTATCGAGTCTATTTTATCAAAAGGAAAGGGCACATTGAACATTACTGGAAATCTTGGTAAGGTAATGAAGGAATCTGCCACAATCGCCTTGGAATACATTAAATCGAATGCCGAAAGATTCGGAATCGACCCTGTTGTTTTTGAGAAGTACAATGTGCACATCCATGTACCGGAAGGAGCCACCCCTAAAGATGGTCCGAGTGCCGGAATAACTATGTTGACTTCACTCGTATCGCTTTTTACCCAGCGAAAAGTTAAGAAGAGCCTAGCCATGACCGGGGAAATCACACTGCGCGGTAAGGTTTTGCCCGTGGGAGGTATCAAGGAAAAAATATTGGCCGCCAAAAGGGCCCGGATTAAAGATATCATTCTTTGTGCGGAAAATGAAAGGGATATTAAGGAAATTAAGCAAGACTATTTAAAGGGTTTGACATTTCATTACGTGAACGATATGCACGAGGTAATCGATTTGGCCCTTACCGGACAAAAAGTAAAAAACCCAAAACAACTTTTATAAGGTCGTTCATGATCAGGTTGTTTAATATCGCGGCCAATGCCAGAATAAGGCGCGGTTATCGACAAGAAGTCCAAAGCGGTATATTTAATTACCTTTGAATTCTTTGTAATTTCCTATTTCTGCTTAATTTAGGCCAATGGAAAAAATCACCATAGCGATCGATGGCTATTCTTCCACAGGAAAGAGCACCATTGCCAAAGCATTGGCCAAGGCGTTACAATATCTTTATGTAGATACAGGGGCCATGTACAGGGCCGTTACCCTTTTCGCCATGCGCAACGGATTTATAGGCAAGGGTCAGGAAACTTTGCTGCGCTGGTCAGATTACTTCCCAAAATACATCTTAAATTCTTTTATAATAAAACGCTGGGATATTCTGAAATGTACTTGAACGAAGAAAATGTAGAAAAGGAAATACGATCGTTGGAGGTTTCCAATTATGTGAGTCGGATCGCCGAAATTGAGCAAGTGCGTCATATGTTGGTCGAAATTCAAAAGAAAATGGGCCGCAACAAAGGAATCGTTATGGATGGTAGGGATATAGGAACTGTGGTATTCCCAGACGCCGAATTAAAAATATTTATGAACGCATCGCCCGAAAAAAGGGCCTATAGACGCTATAAGGAACTTTTGGACAGGGGGGAAGAGGTCAAATTCGAGGAGGTCTTGGCCAATGTCCAAAAACGAGATCGAATTGATTCAAACCGAGAATTCTCACCCTTGCGAAGGGCCCCTGATGCCATTGAGTTCGATAATAGTGATATGGGCTTGAACGAACAATTTGAAAGGCTGCATAATTATGCATTGCGCGTTATTCAAAAAAAAACAGGCGTTGATTAACACCTGTTCATCGATAGTTATACCGTAATAGGTTTTATCGGCAATTACAAATTGGGTATGACCAATACTTGATCGGGATGAATCAAATCGGGATTCTTTAGAATATTGGTGTTGGCCGAAAAAATCTGCTTGTATTTCATTGGATCACCGTAGTACTGCTTTGCGATTTTACTTAATGACTCGCCTTTTTTGACCACATGCCGATGATATACCGAGGTATCGGCAACAGTAATGTTCGCCATGATATCCGTGGGGTTTTGACCACCGATTTCCTTTATTTTATCCCAAAGTAGATTTTTTTCATACTGCGTCTTTGCCTGGCCTTTCACTTTAAGTACGCCGTTTTCCTCGGTAACGTTCCCGTCTGTGATTGCCAATTTTTCACCAAGATCCAAAACGGGTTGGTACTTTGCTTTTACACTCATAATATAATAATTTTAATAGTTAATGTTTAAGGTGCTAAGATACGTATTATGGTATTATTTGAAGCTGATTTCAGGTAAATACGACGCATTTTGAAAACGTATTAGGAATAGAATTGCTTAAACAAGATTTATATTGTATTTTTGCACACCTTTTTTGCAAATAATCAAGAGGAAAAAGGGATACTAAAAAAAATAACAACTTCCGAGGATTTTGCTCAACTCTTGAAATACCAAGGAATACAAATTATAATCAGCAAATGGCTGAAGAAAAAGCAACTGCGGAAGTAGAAGAAACTACAGAGGCAAAACAGGTAAAAAAAGAGGAAACTCCCGTACAAAGCCCAAAGGAATTTTTGGAAAATTTTGATTGGGATAAATACGAACAAGGTCTCGAAAAGGTCGATGATTCCAAGTTAAAGGAATTTGAGACATTGGTTGAAAAGAATTTTGTTGATACAGCCGATGCCGAAGTCGTAGAAGGGACCGTAGTATATTTAACCGATCGTGAGGCGATCATCGACATCAACGCCAAGTCTGAAGGCGTTATCTCCCTTAACGAATTTCGCTATAACCCGAATCTAAAGGTCGGTGACAAAGTCGAGGTCCTAATAGATATTCGTGAGGATAAGAGTGGTCAATTGATCCTTTCGCACAGAAAGGCCCGAACGATAATGGCTTGGGATCGAGTAAATGCAGCCCATGATAAGGAAGAAATCGTTAGCGGTTTTGTAAAATGTAGGACGAAAGGAGGAATGATCGTTGATGTTTTTGGCATCGAGGCGTTCTTGCCTGGTTCGCAAATCGATGTGAAACCCATTCGTGATTATGATCAATATGTGAACAAGACCATGGAATTCAAGGTGGTAAAAATCAACCATGAGTTTAAGAACGTGGTCGTTTCGCATAAAGCATTGATCGAAGCGGATATCGAGGAACAGAAAAAAGAGATTATCAGTCAGCTTGAAAAAGGACAGGTATTGGAAGGTGTCGTTAAGAACATTACGTCGTATGGTGTCTTTATTGACCTAGGCGGTGTCGATGGATTGGTGCATATAACCGACCTTTCCTGGAGCAGGATCAACCATCCGAACGAAGTGGTAGAACTGGATCAAAAATTGAACGTGGTTATTCTTGATTTTGATGAAAATAAATCGAGGATCCAGTTAGGGTTGAAACAATTGGAGAAGCATCCTTGGGATGCCTTGAGCGATGAAATCAAAATTGGCGATAAAGTCAAAGGAAAAGTTGTGGTAATAGCCGACTATGGCGCTTTTATTGAAGTGGCCGAAGGGGTAGAAGGATTGATCCATGTCTCTGAAATGTCTTGGTCAACGCACTTGCGTTCTGCCCAGGATTTTGTAAAAGTGGGTGATGTGGTCGAAGCCGTAGTATTGACATTGGACCGTGAAGATCGTAAGATGTCATTGGGCATAAAACAACTGACCCCTGACCCATGGACCGATATTACTAGCAAATATCCGGTAGGATCGAGACATAAAGGTATCGTGCGAAACTTTACCAATTTTGGTGTATTTGTTGAATTGGAAGAAGGTATTGATGGCTTGATCTATATCTCCGATCTTTCTTGGACTAAGAAGATAAAGCATCCTTCAGAATTTGTAACGGTTGGTGATATTTTGGAGGTCGAGGTATTGGAGTTGGACGTTGAAGGACGTAAGTTGAGCTTGGGACATAAGCAAACCACTGAAAATCCTTGGGACAAGTACGAAAAGGAATTTGCCGTTGATACTATTCACAAAGCAGCGATCACCGAGATTGTTGATAAAGGTGCGACAATTGACTTCAATGAGGACATTACCGCATTCGTTCCCCAACGTCACTTGGAGAAGGAAGATGGGAAGAAGTTGATCAAAGGAGAAGAGGCCGAATTCAAGATCATAGAATTCAACAAAGACTTCAAAAGAGTGGTTGCCAGTCATACCGCAATCTTTAAGGAAGAAGAAAAACGCAATGTCAAGGCAGCTGTCAAAAGACAGGCGGCTAGTTCAGAAGAGGCAAAACCTACCTTAGGTGATGCCAACGAACAACTTCAAGCGTTGAAGGACAAAATGGATGCCAAGGCAAAGAAGAAATAATTTTTGCAATCCATTTTAAGGGTACAATGCCTCGTCATAATCGACGGGGCATTTTGTTTCTATAACGGCCGACCATTTATTTGGCTGGAAATCCCTATTTTTGTATTTCAATTGAGTTGATAGCCTGCGATGAGTCAAAAAGTACTGCTTTCCTCCAAAGAAATTAATATCATCCTCCACCGTCTGGCCTGTCAACTGCTTGAGAATCATCTTGATTTTTCGAATACGGTCTTAATAGGCCTACAGCCGCGGGGTACTTTTGTGGCAGAACGACTTACCAAAATACTTAAGGAAGATTATAAAGTCAAGCATATCAACCTTGGTTTTCTCGATATAACCTTTTATAGGGACGATTTTAGGCGGGGCGATAAGACCCTTTCGGCCACCCAGACCAAAATTGATTTCTTGGTCGAGGATAAGAAGGTGGTATTAATCGATGATGTTTTGTACACAGGTCGCAGCATCCGTGCTGCCCTTACCGCTATTCAGTCGTTCGGTAGACCGGCCGAGATTGAGTTGCTCACCCTCATCGATAGAAGGTTTAGCAGGCACCTTCCCATTCAACCGAATTATAGGGGTCGTCAAGTAGATGCCATTAATGACGAGAAGGTAAAGGTCATGTGGAAGGAAAACGATGGCCAAGATGTAATATATTTGGTAAATAAATAATAAATGAGCGAACTGAGTGTAAAACACTTGTTGGGAATCAAATATCTGAATGAAAAAGATATTCAACTCATTTTTGAAACCGCTGACCATTTTAAGGAAGTAATCAACCGCTCCATCAAAAAAGTGCCTTCTTTAAGGGATATTACCATTGCGAATATCTTTTTTGAGAATAGTACCCGTACCAAGCTTTCCTTTGAACTCGCTGAAAAAAGGCTATCGGCCGATGTAATAAATTTTTCTTCCGGACAATCCTCTGTAAAAAAAGGGGAAACTTTGATCGATACGGTGAACAACATCCTCTCTATGAAAGTAGATATGGTAGTGATTCGACATCCTAACCCAGGTGCTGGCATATTTTTGTCAAAGAATGTAAAGGCCGCTATCGTCAATGCGGGCGATGGTGCCCATGAGCATCCGACCCAAGCGCTGCTCGACTCGTATTCGATTCGTGAAGAATTAGGTGATGTACGCGGTAAGAACGTAGTAATCGTAGGCGATATTCTTCATTCAAGGGTCGCCCTATCAAACATTTTTGCCCTTAAATTACAAGGTGCCCATGTCAAGGTTTGTGGACCTAAAACCTTATTGCCCAGATATATCGAAGCACTTGGAGTTAAAGTCGAGACCAATCTGAGAAAGGCCCTTAACTGGTGCGACGTTGCGAATATGTTGCGAATACAAAGCGAGCGGTTGGATATCAGCTATTTTCCGACCACACGCGAATATATTCAGCAATTCGGGGTGAACAAGGCGCTTTTGGACAGTTTGGACAAGGAGATTGTCATTATGCACCCAGGCCCAATTAATCGTGGGGTTGAAATCACAAGCGATGTAGCCGATTCGAAGCAATCAATAATACTTAACCAGGTAGAAAATGGGGTTGCGATTCGAATGGCCATACTTTATTTATTGGCTTCAAAAATAAAATAGCAAATTATGATTTTTGATTCTGACGGTAGTACTACCATTGTTTATCAGGAGAATATTGCACTTGAGGCATTTTTAAAAAACTTGATCGATGCCTATCCTAAATTAAAAAATGACCATATCATCCTGAATCTTTTTTCCTTCAAAAAGCTAAGGGCGGATGATGTTCTAGAGTTCCTTGAAATATCAAATAATCACAGAAAATCTGGAAAATCGTTCGTTTTGGTCACCGATAAAGTAGCCTATGATGACGTTCCCGAGAGTATCTGCGTCGTACCTACGCTTCGGGAGGCCCACGATGTTATTGAGATGGAAGAAATAGAAAGGGATCTTGAATTGTGAAGGGGTATCAACTGGCACAGGTCAATATCGCCAAAATGTTGGCCCCGATTGAAAGTCAGGTCATGGCCGATTTTGTTGCCGATCTCAGACGCATGAATGCCTTGGCAGAGCAAAGTACAGATTTTGTTTGGCGTTTAAAGGAAGCCGATACTAATGCAACGTCACTGAAAGTTTTTGAAGATGATCTTATCTTGAGCAACACGGCGGTTTGGCGGTCCATGGAGGCCCTTTTTAATTTCACCTAGCACTCCGAACATGTCGGCATTTTTAGACGAAGAAAAGCATGGTTACAAAGAATGACCGGCCTGCATTTGGCGCTTTGGTTCGTTCCGGTAAGTCATCGACCGACCATTGAAGCGGGCAGGGAACGTCTGGAATATTTGGACCGCAATGGTGTAACACCCTATTCCTTTGGGATCAAAGTAAATTTCAGATATTCGGAAACATAGAATTATGCTATCTTAAAATAAAACAATGAAACTTCAAATCCTGGGTTGTTATGCTGCCACTCCGAGAACATTGACCAATCCGACCTCCCAACTATTGGAAATCCAGAACCACGTGTTTCTCATAGATTGCGGTGAAGGAACCCAAGTACAGCTCAGGAAGCAAAAAATAAAATTTTCAAGGATCAACCATATTTTTATTTCACATTTACATGGCGACCATTTTTTTGGACTCCCTGGATTGATTTCTACCTTCCGATTACTTGGAAGGGAAAAGGAATTGCATGTATATGGCCCAAAGGGCATACAGGAAGCCATAACGCTATTATTGAAATTAGGGGATTCATGGACCAACTACCCGCTGGTATTTCATGAGCTGACATCGACAAAACCGCAAATAATTTTGGAAGATGAAAAAGTAATTGTTCTGACGATCCCCTTACGACATCGGGTGTATACAAACGGCTTTTTGTTCAAGGAAAAACCGGCGCAACGCAAGTTGAATGTTGCGGCCGTCGCAAAATATAAAATTGACAAAGCATTTTTTCAGAACATTAAAAACGGGAAGAATATCACCTTAGAAGACGGACGCGTAATTGATAATCAACTGCTTTCCTTCGATCCCGCCCAACCCAAAACCTATGCTTATTGCAGCGATACGGCCTTCGAGCCCGCTATAGTTGCCCAAATAAAGAATGTGGACGTATTGTATCATGAATCCACTTTTTTGGATATAGATAGCGAGCTATCGGTCAAGACCCAGCATGCAACCGCAAAAGAGGCAGCGGCAATCGCGAAGGCAGCAACGGTCGGGATGTTGATTTTAGGTCATTATTCAACGCGTTATAAATCGATTGAATCATTTAGGGAAGAAGCCCTTGAAGTATTTGATAAGGTTGTGTTAGCGGATGATGGTAAAATATTTGAATTTTGATGCCGTCCTAGGCTATAAAAAATAGCGATGTATTTTCCCATCTCCCGTCTTTTGCTGAACTTTACCTATCTTTCTGATACATCGATCTACCATGCAAAACGACCTAGGCAATTACCGAAAATCATACGAAAGGAGCGTACTGTCGGAAGATTCGATTTCCGACAATCCGCTACAGCAATTTCAAAAATGGTTCTATGAGGTAGAGGCATCTGAAAGTGTAGACGAACCCAATGCAATGACCTTGGCAACCTTTGGTTTAGACGGCTATCCTAAAAATAGGGTCGTTCTTTTAAAGAAGTATACGCACGAAGGATTCATCTTTTATACAAATTATGACAGTGAAAAGGGCAAGGCCATTGCCCGTAATCCAAAGGTGTGTATTTCATTCTTTTGGCCTTTTTTGGAGCGTCAGGTTATTATAAAGGGAAAGGCCGAAAAAATTGCCGAAAATCTATCCGATGGGTATTTTGAATCACGGCCCGATGGGAGTAAATTGGGCACCATTGTTTCCCCACAAAGCAAGGTAATCCCATCAAGGGAAGTACTTGAAATAGAATTAAAAAAACTTGAAAAAGCATACGAGGGAAAGTCCATCGATCGACCTAAAAATTGGGGAGGTTACCTAGTGCGGCCAATTTCAATTGAGTTCTGGCAAGGACGTCCCAATCGATTGCATGATCGAATTCGCTATACCTTGCAGGATGATTTTGAATGGAAAATCGAGCGGCTTGCACCCTAATGGGATTGCATTTCCCGATTTTGAATTTCTCCGCCTTAGTTGGGCATCACTTTTTGCGTCTTTCACAAATAAACGGGCATAAGAAGCGCGAACCCTTTTTGGAAAATAATAGTTTGCGCATTGAAGTCGCAGTTTTTTGGCAATTATGAATTGAGGGTTAACAATAATTCCGATCAAATGAAAACACTAGTATTAGTACGCCACGGAAAATCATCTTGGGAATATGGGGTAGGCGATAGAGACAGGCCCTTGCTTGAAAAAGGAATAAACGATGCACTCTTGGTATCTTCTTCCCTAAAATCGATGAATTTAAAAATTGATGCCGTATTCTCAAGTCCGGCGAATCGGGCGTTGCATACCTGTATGATTTTTCTTCGGCAATTGAATTTTAACTTTGATAAATTTCAGGTTACCAATGAGTTATATGATTTCTCAGGAGACGACGTGTTACATACTATTAAAAATTTGGACAATAAGCTCGGTACGGTTATGATATTCGGCCATAATCCGGCATTTACCCATATTGCCAATTCCTTGGGAAATACCTATATTGACAACGTGCCGACTACAGGATTGGTACAATTACAATTTGAAGCTGAATATTGGGCTTCCATAAAGAAAGGCATCACCGTAAAACAGGTATTTCCAAAAAATTTAGAAGGATGATAAAGACCAAAAACCAATATATAAATAGGGAAATTAGTTGGTTATGGTTCAATGAGCGGGTCTTACAAGAGAGTTCCGATAAAAATGTACCCTTGATTGACCGACTTCGCTTTCTAGGAATTTTTTCGAATAATCTGGATGAGTTCTTCAAGGTGCGGTATGCGACCGTAAAACGCATCGCTGAAGCCGGAAAATCTGGAAAAAGTGTTTTGGGTGGTGAGGTGGCCAAGGATTTGCTCGAGGAGATTACCGAAATCGTCATTAAACAACAGACCAAAAGTTTGCATGTTTTAAAGAATATTGAAGATGAACTTAAAAAAAAGAATATCTTCATTGTTAACGAAAAGAATCTCAAAGAAAGCCAGGCTGAACATGCCAAGCAGTATTTTATTGAAAAAGTGAGCCCTCAGCTCATGACCATTATCCTCAACGACCTTACAAAATTTCCTACTTTAAAGGATACCGCGGCCTATCTGGCCGTAAAAATGGTTATTTTGGGAGGCAATTCAAGTAGAAATAGGGAAAAGCGCTTTGCGCTCATCGAGATCCCTAAAGGCATTGATCGCTTTATTGAACTCCCCAAAGAGGGCGACAAGAGTTATATCATTATGTTGGATGATCTTATACGGTATTGTCTTAGAAGTATTTTTACCATGTTCGAGTATGAATCCATCTCGGCGCATATGATCAAGATTACCCGGGATGCAGAGTTGGATATCGACAATGACCTAAGTAAAAGTTTTATTGAAAAGATCTCATCGAGTGTTGAGCATCGCAAGATAAGCGACCCGGTGCGTTTTGTTTATGATAAAAGCATCGGGAGGGACACACTGAAATATCTCAAGGATAAGATGAATATTGAGGATACCGATAGTGTTATTCCAGGGGGCCGTTATCATAACCGACGGGATTATATGGCCTTTCCAAGTTTGGGGAGAAATGATTTATTATACGATAGGATAACGCCATTACTCGTAAAAGGGCTTAGTATGGAAGGTAGTATCCTCGAACAAATTGCCAAGAAGGATTTTCTACAATATAGCCCCTATCATACGTTTGCTTATGTCATTAAGTTTCTAAGGGAAGCTGCCTTGGATCCCAAAGTGAAAAGTATCAAAATAACCCTATACCGTCTCGCCAATAATTCGCAAGTGGCGGCATCGTTGATCAACGCAGCAAAGAATGGTAAACAAGTTACGGTCCAGATCGAGCTGCAGGCGCGTTTTGACGAACGTGCCAACATTGAATATGCAGAGCAATTTCAAGCCGAAGGGGTCAAACTGAAATTCGGGGTGCCGGGACTTAAAGTACACAGTAAAATTTGTGTAATCGAAAGGGAGGAGCATCATGTTTTAAAAAGATATGGATTTATTAGTACGGGTAATTTCAATGAATCGACCGCTAGAATTTACACCGATTATACACTTTTTACGTCCCACGAGTCAATTTTGAAGGAATTGAACAAAGTCTTTGATTTTTTTGAAACCACTTTTAAGATCACGAATTATAAACACTTAATCGTTTCGCCGCATTACACACAAGAAGTCTTTACAAAATTGATACAAAAAGAAATAAAAAAAGCCAATCAAGGCCATGAAGCCTTTATAAGGATCAAGATGAACAGTTTTACCTCCTATAAAATGGTCGATAAATTGTACGAAGCAAGTAGGGCCGGAGTGAAGATACAATTGATCATACGGGGTATCTGTTGTTTGATACCAGGCGTGAAGGGAATGAGTGAAAATATTGAGGCCATTAGTATCGTCGATAAATTTTTAGAGCATCCGAGGGTCTTTATTTTCGGGAAAGATGAAAACGCCAAAGTATTTATTTCATCGGCCGATTGGATGACCCGAAACTTGGACTATCGCGTTGAGGTTGGTTGCCCAATTTATGATGAGGACATTAAGCAAGAACTCATAGATACCTTTGAAATTTCCTGGAGCGACAATGTGAAGGCTAGGATTTTTTCAGAAAGGCAGGACAATGCGTATAGGAAAAGCAGTGTGCCAAAAATACGATCCCAATTTGAAATGTATGATTATTATTTGAACAAACAGGATGAACAAAAAACTACAAATTGAAAGTCCGCAAATTTGCTGCGATCGATATCGGATCGAACGCGATTCGTCTTTTGACCCAAAATGTTATCGAGCAACCGAATAAACAGACCCAGTTTTACAAAAATTCCCTAATTCGGGTGCCCGTGCGTTTGGGTGAGGATGCCTTTACAATGGGCAAAATATCAGCACATAATGCTGAACGAATCGTCAATACGATGAAAGCCTTCAAACTTTTAATGGAGGTTTCCGAAGTGGAAAAATATATGGCCTGTGCTACCTCTGCCATACGGGAAGCCGAAAACGGAAGCCAAATCATGGATGACATTTACCAGCAATGCGGCATTCATGTAGAAATAATCGATGGGAAGCGGGAGGCGGCTATTATTGCCGCGACTAATTTGCAGCATATCATACATGACGAAAACTCCTATTTATACATTGACGTAGGAGGTGGAAGCACTGAGTTCACGCTTTTTGACAAGGGTAAAATAAAAGTTTCGCAATCATTCCAAATAGGTACGGTGCGCATACTCAATAAAAAAGTAGGTGAGGATGTTTGGCAAAAACTTGAAATTTGGATTCGATCAACTATGGGTGATTCCAAAGATTTATACATCATCGGTTCGGGTGGCAACATCAATAAACTGCATAAAATGTCAGGTCGCAAAGAAGGGGAACCCTTAACATATTCTGGGTTGCACCGGCAATATCGTGAATTACAAGGCCTCACTTATGAGGAGCGAATTTCGGTATTGGGCCTGAATCCAGATCGGGCTGACGTCATTATTCCTGCTACGAGAATTTTTCTTTCAGCAGCGAAGTGGAGTGGTGCAAAGAAAATCTATGTTCCGAAAATCGGCCTTTCAGACGGTATTATCAATGCCTTATATTATTCGGTTTAATGTCGTTACCAACGATTGATTTGGGCCTATTGACGTAATGTAGAATGGGTACGGATCCTTTGCAATACGAGTTCAATGCACGTGCATTTTCGCACAAAATGATCATGACATCGCGTTTCACCCGTGGATCGTCAAGCTCTTACCAAGATCTTTCATGATATGGGCCTCGAATTCCAACAGATTTTGCCATTTTTCATCAACTTCATCACGATGGCCATAGTACCTCGCAAATTTTAGAAACAAGGTATAATGGCCAGCCTCACTGATCATTAGGGATTTATAGAAATTAGCCAACTCTTTGTCTTTCAGCTGTTCCGATAACAATCGAAAACGCTCACAGCTTCTGGCTTCGATCAAGGCGGCATACAATAAACGATGCACCAATTGGGAAGTCCTACTGCCTCCCTTGGGAAAAAATTTCAATAGGGCGACTACATATTCATCTTTCCGATCTCTTCCCAGGGTCCTTCCTCGTGCAACGATGCGATCATGTACCATTTTAAAATGGCCCATTTCCTCACGGGATAATGATATCATTTCTTCTACGAGTTCAGTATATTCAGGAAAACTAACGATCAATGAAATTGCGGTGCTTGCGGCCTTCTGCTCACAATAGGCATGATCGATCAAGATATCGTCGATATTTTTCTCAACGATGTTGACCCAGCGCGGATCGGTAGGTAATTTTAGGCCGAGCATAACGTTAAATTAATTAGATTTGCAAAGGTACAATGTAAGCGATATCATTCAAAATCAGATAAATTGAAGACAGATGAATTCATTTTATAAAGTGTTGGCATTGATTTTTGCTGCTTTGTTTATTATTTCGGCCCTATTGCAGTATAATGATCCAGATCCCGTCATCTGGATGTTGATTTACGGAGTGGCCGCCGCGGTGTCGATTGGTTTTGCACTCGACAAAATAAAACCTTACCTACCTTTGATAGTAGGAATTTTGGGGATATTTGGTTTCATTTATGTATTTCCAAATCATTTCGAAGGATTTGATTTTGCTAAGGGCATGAGTTCAACCAATGTTGAGGAAGGCAGGGAGGCTTTCGGACTCTTGATCATTTCGATGGTTATGTTTTTATTTGCTATTCGAATGAAATTCGGGGTTAGCCGATCCGAGTAAGCTGGTTCTATAAGTCCAGGTCGAATTCTTTTCTTAAAATATCAATGGCAGGATTTTTTTCACGTAATTTTTGATATTTCTCCTCAGGAGTAAATGCGAATTTTTTAGCGATGGTTTCGTTGACCTTGATGTTTAGTTCAATAAAATGGTTATTTAATTTTTGACGTAAATATGTTATAAGGTCATACTGCTCACGTTCTATTTCTTTTTTCATAGTGTCGTTGGGCAGTTCGAGTTGAATTATATTACCAGCTTTTAATTTTGGGGTATCGGTTTGCAAGCTCGATGCCAAAATCTTTCTTCCTTCGGCATCTATTTTTTGAACGAAATTTGCCCAATGAAGCTGCATATCCTCCTCTGTAAAATCTTCCTTGGGAAGTATCGTTTCATCAATGGTTTCATCTTTTTTATTCAGTTCATGTACCTTTTTGGCCTTCAGACTTGCTATAGACAATCCTGAAACCCTATTTTTTGAAGGAGAAATATCGATTTTCTTTACTAATAGGATATCTGTATCCGATAAAGGCGTTGCGTTCTTCACCTGATCGGCATCGAACGGTGCTTCGGTAGGTGCTAAGGTTTGGGGTTTTGCATGATTTTCTTCAATTACGGGAATGCCTTGATTTGCAGATAATTCGTTTTTAGCAATAAATGCATCTAATTTTGGTTCGATAGATTTAGCCGTACGACTGAAATTCCTATAAAATGATGCGGGAGCTATAAAATCAATGGTAGAATTTTCTAAGGCAACCGATTCAGGATTTTTTTTTTCGCCATTAAAATCAATGGACGCAAGTTTCATTAGGGTTAGCTCCACCAGAAGCCTGTGGTTTTTACTCGACTTGTATTTCAGGTCACAATCATTGGCGATATCCAATGCCTTCAACAAAAACGCCTCAGATGTTTTTTTGGATTGCTCCAGATACTTATTTTTAGCAGATTCCCCGACTTCCAATAATTCAAGGGTGTCCTTGAAACGGCATACCATCAGATCGCGAAAATGGGAAGCAAGGCCCACGATAAAATGGTGTCCATCAAATCCTAATGCCAATGTTTTATTAAAAAGTAAAAGCAGATCCGGAATATTGTGTTCCAGGATCAGTTTTGTGGTCGTAATAAAGGTTTCATAATCAAGCACGTTCAAATTTTCAGTGACGGCCTTTCGGGTAAGTTTTTTCCCCGAAAAACTTACGACCCTATCAAATATTGAGAGCGCATCGCGCATGGCGCCATCGGCCTTTTGAGCTATGATATGTAGGGCATCATCTTCGGCTTCAATACCTTGTTTCTCGGCAATATATTTTAAATATTCTGCCGCATCCTTTACAGTGATACGCTTAAAATCGAATATTTGGCACCGAGAAAGGATCGTAGGGATGATTTTATGCTTTTCTGTGGTTGCCAATATAAAAATGGCATGTTTGGGAGGTTCCTCCAAGGTCTTTAAAAATGCATTGAAGGCCGATTGGGACAACATATGTACTTCGTCAATGATATACACCTTGTATTTGCCGATTTGCGGAGGAATACGAACCTGGTCGATCAGGTTTCGTATATCATCGACCGAATTGTTCGAAGCCGCATCCAATTCAAAGATATTGAAGGCAAAGTCCTCGTCTTCCTTTTCCGTTCCATCTGAATTGATCTGTTTGGCCAAAATACGCGCGCAGGTTGTTTTGCCCACACCCCTCGGTCCGGTAAACAAAAGTGCCTGTGCCAAATGATTGCTTTCAATGGCATTGGTCAACGTATTGGTAATGGTCTCTTGGCCCACAACATCCTTAAAAGATTGAGGTCTGTATTTACGCGCCGATACGATAAAAGGTTCCAATACTACCGATTTTAGGGAATGCCAAACGGCATTCTTACAAATATAAAAATAGCAAGGCATACTATGGCCTATTTGCCTTGGTTTACCGACTTATTTATCAACAATTACCGTAACTTTGTCCTAGCAGGCCACCTTATCGCTCCCGCCCCGACCCCGATAGCTATCGGGGTCGGGGCGGGGGAGGAAAGTCCGGACACCAAAGTGCGGCATAGCGGGTAACACCCGTCTCCCGTCCCGATGAAAATCGGGGTCGGGACGGACCAGTGCAACAGAAAGAATGTACAGTTCGGCTGTAGTGAAATCAGGTAAACTCTATGCGGTGAAACGCCATGTAAATCGGTGCTTGAGGGCTGCACGCCCGAGCCGAAGGGTAGGCGGTTAGATTGCGATAGCAATATTGTGACCAGATAAATGATAGGGAGGCCCTGGGCATCGTCCAGGGCACACAGAATCCGGCTTATGGCCTGCTTTTTTTACGTTTTAGTGAGTTTAGAAGTCAAGCAAAAAGCGCTTTTTGTATTTTTGAAAAGTTTATGGCTTATAATGTAGCTATAGGACTGGATTACGTCATAAGATCCGTGTTATAGATTCTCCTTTTTCGACACAAAACCATTGCCACAAAAACTTAAATGACCTCTCTAGAAGGGCTAAGCATAAGTGGAAAGTAAGGGACGCAATGGGGTCACAATTCAAAAATCAATTCTAATCTTTCATTTTCGCAAAGCCCCTTCCATTGCTTCATTTGTTTCTTTAGATCTTCTTCAATGATACCTAGTCTTTCAGAAGTCAAAACCGCTATAAACGGAAGATTATTATCAGATAGAATTTTTTTGAGGATTTTCAAAATATCATAATTTGGTGCACTTTGAACATAATCAATTAACAAAAGATTGACGAGATGTTCTGTGAATAAGGCTTCGGGATATAAATATTTCGGAAGCAATGCCAGTAGCCTGTCATTTTTCGGTAATTGAAAGTCCTAGATATCATGGCCTTGGGCAATCAAACGATAAAACGCATTTTTAAAACCCAGATGCTGTTCCACTACTTAGTGGGCAATATCATGAATTTCAAAATTCTGCACCAGTTTTGAATAGGTCGTAGCTCCATCCTCCCTTTGGCAGGCCAAGGTAGACGGTTTTTTACTACCCTTTTTAACATGGATGATCAATTTCATGAGGAGGCTTCAAAAAAACTAAAAACACTTCCCCCATATTTACGGGCACTTTTAAAATTCGGTAGATGGGAAAGATCTATTTGCTTGGGATGCTCAACAATCAAAGTTCCTTGATTCGATAAAAGCGAATTTCCAAAAACCAGTTCCGAAATTTTTGTAAATTCTTCCAATGATAATTGATAGGGTGGATCGGCAAAGATAATATCGGCCTGGGTCGTATGCTGTGCCAAAAATTTAAAAACATCGCTGCGTAGGGTGCCTATCTTAAAACCGAATTCTTCAGCGGTCTTCGCAATAAATTGTATACATCCCTGATCGGCATCGACACATAGGATGTGCTCGGTACCCCTGCTTGCAAACTCATAGCTCATATTCCCGGTACCGGCAAAGAGATCTATGACGGTCAAGTCATTAAAATAATAGTGGTTGTTAAGTATATTGAAAAGCGCTTCTTTGGCCATGTCGGTGGTGGGCCTCACCGGTAATTTCTTAGGGGCCTTGATATGCCTGCCTTTGTGCGTCCCTGAAATAATACGCATTATAAGGTGCTAAGTACTGTAAAGTCAACCGATTCCCTATCTATATTGGTGCCGATGCCAACACTGTTTTTGGGAACATACATCGAAACATCCTTAACATACCGGCAGCATAGGTCATATAGGTCATCTTTTGGGCCTACCCTACCGAACAATTTTAAAATGATGCTTTCGGGATCTAACGAAAGCTGCTCCAAAGTGAAAAGTAGATAATAGATGAAATCTTCTTTTGTTGCATAGTTGAAATTATTGTAGAACAAAAGCTTTTTTTGTGAGATTACAATTAGGTCTAAATGATTTTCGGAAATATAAACAAAACAGATCGGACTCTTGGTGCTGATATGACCGTTCAAAAGTGAATTGATAAGGATGCTGCCATGATGCTGGTATTCAAATTCCCCGAACAAATCGAAAATATAATTGTTGATGTTTACAAAGGGTACATACACATTGAATAGATCATAACTCTTTATCTCGTCGAAGGCCAGATGGTTATTGGCTAGTATCTTGGTATTGAATTTGAGATAATGGGCCAATTCGTCTTCCTTGAACAAAGATTTAGGGACTAGGCTGAACAATTGATTTTTATGTATGACGACAACCTCTGAAAAGCGCTGTTTCGCAATTTGAAACTGCTCCAAGAAGGCCTGGAGCTCTTTTTGCAAATTATATGGGCTAAGTTCCTTGTCAAAAAAAAGCTTTTTTGATTGCAGCACCGTATTAGAAATGGTATCCAGCACACAAAAAGAAAGTCCATTCAAACTAACTTGAATGGACAGTTTTTTAAAATCTTCGGTAGTTTTTTCTATAGTATTACTGCTCGTCACCTTTTTTATCATAAATCGGGGGCCAATTCCCGCTTGTGCTTACATCGGTAAGGGAACCGACCTTAATTTCTGTACCATTAACTTCCTCAACGCCTATCTGCGCATTTTCCCTGGCAACATAATCTCTGGGTTGATCCCATAAAACCACATCCTTTTTAACTTTGGCTTCAAATACGGGGGCCTTATAACCACCTTTATCGACAATCTCGGATTTCATCTCAAATTTTTGTCCATTTTGTGATCCAGGTACATCCATCATGCTTTTGTAACGGTCGTCCTTTTTAAAGAGGGAATCCCGAACCGAGACGAATCCCAAGGTATCGATTATCTTGACCTCTTTTAATAAATCGATGCCATACGCCTTGTCAAACTCGAGATAAGAAGAATCCCGCTGTTGAGTAATCGTGTATTTTCCGGTGTCTACAAAATTTATTAGACTATTGAAATCTTTGGCATACGTGCCATTTACAGATTTATAGGCTTCCTGGGCATTTCGAATATCCTTTAATTTTGATATTACTTTTTGAAAACGCTCTTCCTTCACTTTATTGAATTCTATCGGCCCTGTCACAGATTTGTAGATCATATATCCTAAAAAGATACATGCAATCCAAAGTACGATTTGTATTACGGTCTTCATTTCTTGTGTGTTAATTAAATTTAGCGGTTATGACAAATCTACAATTTTTTTGCAAACTGCCTAATTTTTTATAGCTCGATTTTAGAGGGCATTATTTTGTACAAATCCCTTGAATCCTTTGATTGGCATGGTGCTATATTCTCTTAAAACTTTCCTTGTAATAATGAATATTCTTAAGGGTTTCCAAACTGGTTCACGAGATCTTTTCAAGATCAACACGACAACCTTCGAAATCATGTTTATCTTTGGGGTCCTATGAATTCGATAACCGAGGTTTCTTTTTATCAATTACTAAAGGATAAATTCCCTCATGATCCAACGAGCATTCAATTGATCGCGCTACAAAAACTATCTACTTTTGTCCTTTCAAAAGAAAAAGATCAAGTCTTTCTTTTAAAAGGCTACGCCGGGACGGGAAAAACTACCTTAGTCGGTACTTTGGTAAACTGTTTGTGGAATACCACTATGAAGGCCGTACTTATGGCGCCAACCGGCAGGGCTGCCAAAGTCATGAGCAATTATTCAAATGTACCGGCATTCACGATCCATCGGAAAATATATTTTCCCAAAAAGCAACGTGGCGGTGGGGTGCAGTTTATTTTGGCACCCAATAAGCACAGGAATACAATTTTTATTGTAGATGAGGCATCCATGATTCCTGATAGCATTACCGATGCCAAATTGTTCGAAAACGGTTCCTTACTTGACGATCTCATGATGTTCGTCTATTCAGGACACAATTGTAAATTGCTTTTGATAGGGGATACTGCCCAGTTGCCACCAGTACATTTGGATCTAAGCCCTGCCCTTGACTCCGAGAAACTCACACAAGCCTATAACAAAAAGGTTATCAAGCTTGAAATGGACGAGGTCATGCGACAATCGGAAGATTCCGGAATTTTGGCCAACGCCACCTCATTAAGGGAGCAGTTGCAAAGTAATTTTTTCGATACTTTTAAATTCGATCTTAATAGCTATAAGGACATTGTGCGCTTAATCGAGGGCAACGAAATACTAGAGGCCATAGAAGAATCCTATGCCCTTCATGGCAAAGAAGAAACTACCTTAATCGTAAGGTCGAATAAAAGAGCCAACCTGTATAATGAGAACATTAGAAATCGCATTCTTTATTTAGAGAACCAACTCGCAGTGGGCGATTTTATGATGGTGGTCAAGAACAATTATTTTTGGCTAAATCCCGATTCAGAGGCTGGATTTATTGCCAATGGCGATCTTATTGAGGTGCTCGAAATTTTAAACATCAAAGAGCTCTATGGCTTCAAGTTCGCAGAGGTCGTCGTAAAAATGGTCGACTACCCGAAGCAAAAATCATTTGAAACCGTTCTATTGTTAGACACCATACAGGCCGAATCTCCTTCTTTGTCTTATGAAGATGGGAACCGTTTGTACCAGGAAGTCATGAAAGATTATGCGCATGAGAAGTCGAAGTACAAAAAATTCCTGGCAGTGAAGAACAATAAATTCTTTAATGCACTGCAAGTAAAATTTTCGTATGCCATTACCTGCCATAAATCACAAGGAGGACAATGGAATACGGTATTCGTAGAACAACCCTATAGTCCGAATGGCATTGACAGGGAATATTTGCGATGGCTCTATACCGCTGTTACCCGTGCCAAAAATACATTGTATCTCATCGGATTCAAGAACGATTTTTTTGTTGATATGGAATAGATTAATTTCGCATTGAATAAGGAGTTTATAACTTGTATTAATAATTGATCTTACACTTCGAATTGTTACCCCAAGCACATAAAAAAGACCTGGATAATGACCTCTGAAACCATAATTAGTATCTTCTTGGGCATCGGTCTGGCAGCCTCCGTAGGATTCAGGGTATTTTTGCCCTTATTTGCCTTGAGTGCGGCATCCTATTTTCACCTATGGGAATTGAATGTCAATTGGGGGTGGATTGGCAGCTTTGCTGCCCTTATTACCTTAGGAGTTGCTACTTTGGTAGAAATTTTTGGTTATTTTATTCCTTGGATCGACCATCTGCTTGATGCTTTTGCGATTCCTATGGCGGCAATCGCCGGAACGGCAGTAATGGTATCAACGATAGCAGGTCTTGACCCGCTCGTGACCTGGGCCTTGGCGATCATTGCAGGGGGCGGAACCGCGACCGCAATAAAAGGTGCCGGAGCCGCTACAAGATTGACATCAACTGCGACTACGGGTGGGTTTGGAAACCCGATAGTTTCTATCGTGGAAACGGGCACCGCCATGGCGGTATCGACCGCCTCGATTTTTGCGCCAATTTTGGCAGTGATACTGGTTATCATTATTTTGGTTTTTATTTTTTGGCTGTATCGAAAAATACGGCCAAGGATCAAGTCATAATTTAAACAAGATCAACGTGAGGATTATTGCAATGATACCCGCGCGGTATGCGGCATCGAGATTTCCGGCAAAACTTATGCAGAATTTGTCGGGCAAGCCCGTAATTGTCAGAACCTATGAAGCCGCCGCGAATACTGGGTTGTTTGACGCGGTGTATGTTGTAACGGATAGTGCCGTTATTTTTGATGCCATAGTGCAAGCAGGCGGGAAGGCTATGATGAGCCAAAAGGAGCATGAATGCGGTAGTGATCGTATCGCCGAGGCCGTTGCCGATATGCAGGTAGATATTGTAGTAAATGTTCAGGGTGACGAACCCTTTACCGAACGCGCCAGCTTGGCAGCGGTATTGCAAGTATTCGAAACCGATACCAAAGGCAAAATTGATCTGGCCTCGCTAATGGTCAGAATAACCGATGAAACCGAAGTACATGATCCGAATACCGTTAAAGTTATCGTCGATAATCAAAATTTTGCCCTATATTTTTCACGTTCCCCCATTCCGTATCCAAGGGACAAGGAGGTCAACGTGAGTTATTTTAAGCATAAAGGAATATACGCCTTTCGCAAAAGTGCCTTGATGGATTTTCAACGGCTGCCCATGTTAGCATTGGAAGCAGCTGAAAAGATTGAGGCCATACGGTATTTGGAGTATGGTAAGAAAATAAAAATGGTGGAAACCAATGTCCTAGGCATAGAGATTGATACGCCGGAAGACTTAAAAAGGGCACAAGAGGCATGGAAATAGATTATAGCGACATAAAGGTCATCGGCTTTGATGCAGATGATACCCTTTGGGTGAACGAAACCTATTTTCGAGAAACCGAGGAGCATTTTGCCAGCTTGTTGGATGGCTACGAGACCAAGAACAAGATTGATCAAGAATTGTTTAAGAAGGAAATGGAAAATCTTGAACTTTACGGTTACGGGATCAAAGGTTTTACATTATCGATGATCGAATCGGCTCTTGAAATTTCAAATAATAAGGTTTCACAAGCAACGCTTGGCACAATTTTGAATCTAGGTAAAAAGATGATTTCACACCCCGTGGAGCTTTTAGACGGCGTAAAAGAAGTATTGCATGCGCTAAAGGACAAATACCGCTTGATCGTATTGACAAAAGGCGACCTCTTAGATCAGGAACGCAAGTTGGGAAGATCAAGTTTATCGACTTATTTTCATCATGTGGAGGTATTAAGTGATAAGAAGGAGGAAAACTATCAAAATTTGCTTGATCATTTGGAGATTGACGTTAATGAATTTTTAATGATCGGAAATAGCTTGAAATCAGATGTGCTGCCAATAATCAATATTGGGGCGAAGGCGGTACATGTACCTTTTCATACTACCTGGCAGCACGAAGAAGTACCCGTTGAAAATCAAAATGGCAATTATCTGACCATTCATAATTTGACCGAAATTTTAATGTACCTGTAATATATCAGATGTATATAAATAAAGAAATACAAATGCCGAAAACTTCCACGTTCCAGGAGGAGAAATATAGAAACTTTCCGATGGTGCCGAGGGTGATGTTCGGCAAAGGAAGTTTTAATCAATTAGGGGAAATATTACTACCAAAGAGAAAGCATTCCGAAGCCCCTTTTATTTTTTTGGTGGATGACGTTTTTAAAGGGAAGGAGCTAGCATCGCGTATTCCAACGATCTTCAACGATCAAATTCTATTTATATCGGCCGATGAGGAACCGAAAACTACTCAAGTCGATGCCCTTGTACGCCGTATTAAGACTGAATTTCCCGCGCTTCCATCCGGAATTGTCGGCATCGGTGGGGGGACTTTGTTAGATCTTGCCAAGGCCGTAGCTATTTTATTGACCAATACGGGCAGTTCTTCTGACTATCAGGGCTGGGATCTGGTACAAAAACCATCGATTTATCATGTAGGCATACCTACAATCAGCGGTACGGGAGCAGAAGTTTCAAGAACTACGGTTTTAATGGGTCCCGAAAAAAAGTTGGGGATAAATTCAGACCACACCACTTTCGATCAGGTCATTTTGGATCCCGATCTCACCCAAGGCGTTGCAAAGGAACAGTGGTTTTATACGGGGATGGATTGCTATATTCATTGTATCGAATCATTAAGCGGAACCTACTTAAATGCCTTTAGCCAGAGTTATGGAGAAAAGGCCTATGAGTTGTGTAAACGTGTTTTTTTAGAGAACCCTGCTCCATCCGATTCGCGCGATATGCTCATGATGGCTTCGTGGCACGGCGGTATGAGCATTGCCTACTCGCAAGTTGGCGTAGCCCATGCCATGAGTTATGGCCTATCGTATTTATTAGGTTTAAAGCACGGTATCGGAAATTGTTTGGTATTTCAACATTTGGCTGAATTTTACCCCGAAGGTGTCGCCTTATTCAATAAGATGCTCCAAAAACACAACATTGTACTGCCAAAGGGTATCTGTGCCAATTTAAACGATTGCGATTTTGATACAATGATTACCGTAGCCTTGGGAATGCATCCTTTATGGGAAAATGCCCTGGGTAAGGATTGGCGTACTATTATTACCCCGGAGAAATTGAAAGCGCTGTATCAGAAAATTTAAATAAGCGCAAAATTTGTTAAGATACCCTGCAATTTTTTTATTACCTAGATTAACCTTTCGGTTTAATCAGTATTCCTAGGGGTAACAATTTGAATATTAGAATGATATGCGCAACTTGGCCAAAATTCTGTACTTTAATGTCCTGGGCTGGAAATTCGTGGGAACTTTTCCAAAGTTAGACCAATGCGTAATCATAATTGCCCCGCATACAAGTTGGGTCGATTTTTTTCTAGGACTATTGGTTCGAGAGGTGATGAATATTCATATAAACTATATCGGTAAGAAGAGTCTTTTTGACCCGCCATTTGGCTGGTTTTTTAAATGGATGGGCGGCGCCCCGATCGACCGTTCCAAAAGCAGCAATACCGTAAATGCCACCGCCAAATTATTCAGTCAACGAAAGGAATTTCGATTGGCCTTATCCCCCGAAGGAACCCGAAAAAAGGTACTGCACTGGAAGACAGGATTTTATTTTATCGCCAAGGCCGCCAAGGTCCCCATCGTTATGGTGGCCTTTGATTACGGTACCAAACAGGTGAAAATTTCTGAACCTCATTTCACGACCGATGATCAGCAGGCCGATTTTAAAATCTATAAAGACTTCTTTAATGGGGTGAAAGGGAAAATACCGGAGTTGGGGTAATTATTCCTTCATAGTATGGTACACGTTTTGAACATCGTCGTCCTCCTCAATTTTTTCAAGGAGTTTCTCAACATCGGCGACCTCTTCTAAAGAAAGCTCTTTGGTGATATGAGGAATACGCTCGAAGCCCGAGGACAATATGTCGATACCCCTATTTTCAAGTTCTTTTTGTATGGCCCCAAAACTTTCAAAGGGCGCATAGATGAGTATTCCGTCGTCATCCACAAAAACCTCCTCGGCCCCAAAATCGATAAGTTCGAGCTCGAGTTCTTCCGGGTCGATACCTTCTGCAGGGATTCGGAAATTACAGGTATGATCGAACATGAATTCCACCGAACCCGAAGTTCCCAGACTCCCGTCGCATTTATTAAAATAACTGCGGATGTTGGCAACGGTTCGGGTATTGTTATCGGTCGCGGTTTCTATTAAAATAGCGATTCCGTGGGGAGCATATCCTTCGAACAAAACCTCCTTGAAATCGCCCAAACTTTTGTCAGACGCCCTTTTTATGGCACGCTCAACATTGTCCTTGGGCATATTTACCGCTTTGGCATTTTGGATGACGGCCCGTAAACGCGCATTCGAATTCGGGTCTGGGCCACCCTCCTTTACCGCCATGACGATATCCTTGCCAATGCGGGTAAAAGCCTTTGACATGGCCGACCACCGTTTCATTTTCCGTGCTTTCCTAAATTCAAAAGCTCTTCCCATAGGTTACGTTTGCTATTGTTTTTTAAGGATGCAAATTTAGAAAAATTCCAAATTCAGAGCATCAAATTCTAAAAAGGTCCATAAACATCCTTGATCTTTAGATATTGAACCTTAAATTTTTTTAATCACTTTCGATAATCTTTTCGATGACATGGGCCAATTCAAAATCCTTTTCGGTAACACCCCCGGCGCTGTGGGTATTCAACCGTATCACAAGCGAATTGTACACATTGGTCCATTCTGCATGATGGTTGTGTTTTTCAAATTCAAAGGCAAGTCGGGTCATAACTGAAAATGCCTCCTTAAAATTTTTAAATTCAAAGCTTGTCTGAATGGCATTTTCAATGTACTCCCATCCTTCCAGCTTATCCAGTCTTTCTTCGATGGTTCGTTGATTTAATTTTTCCATGGTCTCTTTTTTATAAAGATAAATAATCGTTTGTCGCTTAACTAACCTAAAATGTGATGATCAATAATTTCCTGATAGCTGGTTTGCAGGTTTTTCGGAAGTTTATTCTCCTTGGGCAACACGGCCATATAGCGCTCTTCGTTTGTGGTGTAAATGCGCTTGTAAATCGGGTTGAATTTTCCAATGCGCTCAACGATTTCGCGGATAAGATCCTCATGATGTACAACATCGGTACTACCTAAGTGATATATGCCACTTTTATTGTGATTGATAAGGTAATGGATCTGTTGCGTCAATTTGTCGACGTTGGTCACATTCATTATCAAGTTTGGAAAAACCTCGATGGGTTTATTGCCCCAAATGTTATCCTTAATTTCTTTAATCCTCGGGGAATTATTTCCGAATACCATTGGCACCCTTAAAATGGCCATTTTTTCTTTTGGTAAACGCATCAACATATTTTCGATCTTGATTTTCAATCGCCCATAAATACTTTCCGAAAGTGTCTTGTCATTTTCGTAGGATGGATATTTACTATAGGCATCGAAGACATTGGCTGAAGAGATAAAATAGATTTTTCCATCAATTTGGGACACGTATTCCAAAATGTGCTGATGTGCCACAATTTGGGCATCAAAATTGCCCCTTAAGGCAGAAATAATTAGCTGAGGCTTTATTTTATCCAATACTTGGAAGATATCGTCTTCCGTAATATCGTATCTGAAAAACTGTTTGTTATCGCGAAATAATTTGTTGGAAAAATACGTACCATAGGTATCAAAGTAATTGCATAGTTCTTTGTATATGGCGTGCCCCAAAAATCCACTGCCTCCTAATATGAGTATTTTTTTCCGCGCATCGTCCATCTTTCTACTTCTTTTGCCCATATTAGGTATTATCCTTTGTAAAATGGCAGTTTTACCACGGTCGCCGCAATGGCATTCTTACGTATCTGAATATGGATCTTGCTACCGATTTCTGAAAAGAGGGTGGGAACGTATCCCAAACCGATTCCCTTTCCCAGGGAGGGCGACATGGTTCCGGAGGTCACAATTCCTATTTTTTTGCCATGACCATCTACAATGTCATAACCATGCCGGGGAATGCCACGTTCATCGAATTCAAAAGCGACCAGTCTACGTTCTACACCGTGTTCTTTCTCTTTGGCTAGCGCCTCACAATTGACAAAGTCTTTTGTGAATTTGGTAACCCATCCCAAGCCTGCTTCGAACGGTGAGGTTTCATCGTTGATATCGTTCCCATAAAGGCAATAGCCCATTTCGAGACGTAAGGTATCCCTTGCTGCCAATCCGACGGGTTTTATGCCAAAATCGACACCTGCCTCAAAAACTTTGTCCCATATCTGCTTCACCTCGCTATTCTTGCAATAAATTTCAAACCCACCTGAACCCGTATATCCCGTGGCGGAGATAATGACATGCTCTATTCCAGCAAAGTCGCCAACCACAAAGTTGTAAAATTTAATAGCCGAAAGATCAACGGTGGTAAGTGATTGCATCGCTTCAACGGCTTTTGGCCCTTGGATGGCCAATAGCGAATAATTTTCAGAGAGATCCCGCATCTCTGCATGATACTTCTGGTTATACTTGGTAATGTGGTCCCAATCTTTCTGGATGTTCGATGCATTTACCACCAACAAATATTGCGCTTCTTTTATTCTATATACGATGAGATCATCTACGATTCCGCCCGTTTCATTGGGGAGACAGCTATACTGGGCCTTGCCAATGGTCAATTTCGAGGCATCATTTGATGTGACCTTTTGGATGAGTGCCAAGGCATTCGGTCCGCTTAAAAGAAATTCGCCCATATGGGAAACATCAAAAACACCCACACTATGGCGAACGGCTTCATGCTCGGCATTGACTCCCTCATAGGATACCGGCATATTGTATCCGGCAAAAGGAACCATTTTTGCTCCTAGAGCTTCGTGGGTAGTTGTAAGGGCGGTATTTTTCATTGCGACATTTTAGTAGCGCAAAGCTATTGAATAATTTAAGGATGCGAAAATACCCTCACTATTGTTTTTAAATTTTGTTGCTGACCAATTTTAGAAGAACCTAGCCTTGAAGCAGATAATTTTTAACATCTGAATAGGTGGTTATTTTAATGCTTTTTGAAGGTTTACCCATCAATTTCACGATGGCATCGGGAAGGTCTAAATTTTCGCGAATGGTATCCTCCACTAAATCCAGGAATTTTACCGGATGTGCCGTTTCCAGAAAAATGCCAAAGGTATCTGGATGCATTTCTTGATACTTTTTTAGTCCCAAATACCCCACGGCACCATGGGGATCCGCTATGTAGTTAAAGTCGTTATAAAGTACCAACATGGCCCCTATCGTCTCGGCATCAGTAAATGAATAGGCCGATAGTTGTTTTGCCAACGATTCAAAGTCGTCCATAAACAGATGCCGGACCCTAATGAAATTACTTGGATCGCCAACGTCCATTGCGTTGGAAATAGTGGCTTTGGAAGCTTTTGGACTGTAATTCTTCGATTTCATGAACTGAGGAACCGTATCGTTTATATTGGTCGCCGCTATAAAATGCCGTACCGGCATTCCCAATCGTTGGGCCACCATGCCGGCACAGATGTTGCCGAAATTGCCGCTCGGTACCGAGAAAATAATTTCCTTGCCATTCGATTTGGCCTGTTTGTAAGCAAATAGAAAATAAAATAACTGGGGCAGCCATCGCGCGACATTGATCGAATTGGCGGAGGTCAAGGTCATATTTTGAAGAAGTTCCTGATCTAAAAAGGCGGTCTTCACCATTTTTTGGCAGTCATCGAAGGTGCCATCGACTTCCAAGGCCGTGATGTTTTGGCCTAAGGTAGTCAATTGCCTTTCCTGTATATCACTCACCTTGCCACTTGGATACAAGATAACTACTTTGACCCCTTTTACCCCGAGGAAGCCGCTAGCAACGGCCCCACCGGTATCGCCTGAAGTAGCCACCAATACAGTGACCTCTCGGGTCGCTTTCTCCATAAAAAACTCCAAACACTTAGCCATAAAACGTGCGCCGACATCCTTGAAAGCCATCGTGGGGCCATGAAAAAGCTCTAGCACGGCCACATTTTTTTCGATTTCCACCAAGGGAAAATCATAGTCTAGTACTTCTTTTATAATCGCTTTGAGCGTAGTTTCGGGGATGTCATCCTTTACAAAATCACGAATGGCCTGAAACGCAATTTCATGGTTCGAAAGATTTTCAATGCCCTTAAAAAAAGAATCGGGCAAAGGATTGATCTGTTCGGGGAAATATAATCCTTTGTCA
>JALHST010000155.1 GCA_022865355.1 Maribacter sp.
AAGAATGCCCTCATTTGGATCTACGGCCGCCCCACCCCATTCAGCCCCACCGTCATAGCCTGGTAATAGCAAAACGGGTTCCAAACCCGGGGTTGCATATAGGCGCTTATCGGCATGTATCAATATCTGACGTAAAGAATCGGGATTTTCGGCATACGGACTCACATCATCCTTGGTCAAAGTGGTCGATAGCCTCGCGAATGGTTTTGGCTTGTCGGGAAAGGGTTGGGTAGTCCAAGCCTTTTCTCCGCTTAATGTGGACGAGGGTACAGGGACTTCCTTGATGTCAAAAAGAGGGGTTCCCGTTATTCGATCAAATACAAAGACATAGCCCTGTTTGGTCACTTGGGCGACTGCGGGAATTTTTTTTCCATCCCGTTCAATCATAAGTAAATTAGGCGGTGCGGGCGGATCACGGTCCCAAATATCATGATGTGTAAATTGAAAATGCCAAATGCGTTTGCCAGTTCGAGCATCAAGGGCGAGCAGGCAATTGGTGAAGAGATTACTTCCTTTGCGAAAACCGCCATAAAAATCGGGAGCAGCCGAACCTGTCGGGACATACAAGATGCCTCTTTCCTCATCAACCGCCATCCCGGCCCAATTATTGCCTGCCCCAGTAATACCATCTTTATAGGCTTCTTTGTTCTCCCAGGTCTCGTAACCGTCTTCCGTAGGATATGGTATCGTATGAAAAACCCATTGAGGAGCCCCAGTGATAATGCTGTAGGCAATAATATCACCCGGCGCGGCACCAGCATCCTCCGATAATCGCAAGGGCATAATGATCAGGTCCTCAAAAATGGTTCCCGGGGTATTTGAAATTACGAATTTATCCTTGGCACTTGCCGGCATTCCTGACCGAAGATCGATTTTTCCTCCATTACCGAAAGATACAATGGGTTTTCCTGTATTTGCATCCAAAGCATATAGATCGGTTCCGACGCTATATAAAATGCGCTTCTCTTTGTTTTTTTGCCAGAATGAGACCCCGCGGCTGGTGGAGTGCCATACTTGGAGCGAATCGCCGAAACGCCAAATCTCCTTCCCCGTAGCGGCATTGAGCGCGACAGCCCTTAACGCTGCGGTAACGCCATATAGTATAGAGTCTACTACAATCGGGTTCATCTGCATTTGCCCCCAATCGGGTGCCTCATACCTCCAGGCTACTTTTAAATTGCTTACGTTTTTAGGGGATATTTGCGACAGGGTAGAGTAGTGGCTGCGTCCGGGATCGCCTAAATAGGAGGACCAGCTAGCATAATTTTTATGATCCCCTGCTGATTTATCCGATGGATTGCAGCCCATAAAAAATATGCCCATTGCCAATAGAAGAAGAGAATTTTGATAGGTAAGTCTTAAAATCATTTTATGGGATTATCCTCTAAAAATAGGAAAATAAACCAAAGAACCAAGTATCCTGGTGGCGCATGGAATGATAGTTCAAAATTTGTTTTGGGCCACATAGCTATCCTACTTTTTTACTATGAACGGTTCGATTGGGGCCAAGTATTTCAACTTTACACGGGGATTCTTTACTATTAAAAAAATGGAGGCCATCGAAAACCAATCTTTGACTAATTTATTGAACCTTTGTTTTTTCCCGATTTTCCAAACGATATTGGTCTTGCTCCTTACTATCCCTGTACATATCCTCTTTATTATCAATTTGCGGGGATTCCTGGACGGCCTTCCAATTAAAATTTTCATCGAACGGACTCAGTGCCATTTGCGCATCAAACATGTGCTTGTTGACATCCATGCCATTATAGGGAGTATAATTGGGTTGTGGAGTGAAAAAATCGCTCAGATCATTTGCCCCGGCGTCATATTGATTTAAATAAGGAAGCCCTAAAATGTTCCAAAAAGACTTGAACAGACTCCCAAAACTATAATGTACACTGCTGACATAGTCTCGCTTGACCCAAGGAGATATAAGCATTAAAATGCTGCGATGGGCATCGATGTGGTCGACCCCATTTTGAGCATCGTCTTCGGTAATCACGATCAACATATTTTTCCATTGGGGCGTATGGGAAAGAAACTCGACAATTCGCCCCACGGCCAAATCATTATCGGCCATATAGCTTTCACGAAATGGATACCCCTCCTCTGGTCGTTCCCCTGCCCCATGGTCATTGGGTAGTATTACAGTTAGTAGTTGTGGCAATTCCTCCTTTCCGATACCCCATTTTTCGTCAAATTCCTTAATAAATTGATCAACACGAAATTGATCTGGAATGCCCATATTAAAGGTCGGGAACGATTTTGAAGTGCGACTGAATAGCGGTTGGGGCATGGGATAATTAATATACTGGTGTATGCCGGTATATTTATACTCTGTTTTGTACAAGGCAGGCTCGAACATAATGCTGAAACCGAAATTATAAAATTGGACCTTGTTACGTTCGAGATGGTCCCACATAGAGCCGGCTTCATTATAGTCCTCGGGATATATCGCCCCGGCAGCCCCGTTCATGGCAAATACACCAGGTGCCTTCGACCCTTCCTTGTATTCACGGTTTCCCCCATAACTTGCGGCCGTTGCAGTTTCACACCATTCATTGGGATAGGTATTCACCAACCACCGATGGCCGTCTGCCGAAACATCGGAATCCACATAAAAATTATCCGAAATAGCAAATTGTCGCGCGAGCGCCAAATGGTTCGGCATTACGGTAATATCAGATAGGGAATCGGTCTTATCCTTATTGGAAAATGACGAATTTGCCCCGTAACGGGCTATGGATGCGTCTCCACGACCTTTCTTGATTTGACCAAAAACCTCATCATACGTTCTGTTCTCCTTGGAAATAAAAACAATGTGTTTTATGGGACTTTCCTTTTCTTGTGGATAGAGCGGAATGGGGTTGTTCCTCCGGCCCTTAAAAATTGGGTCGTCAGACTTAGTGAATTTAAAATTGTTGGCTATTACCTGATCGGTCATTTTTGTAAGCTCTTTATCTGTAGGGATATCCAAAATCTCTACCGTTCCTTTCATCAGGGAGCCAATATAGCTTCCTTCCGGACCCAATGTAAAGTTTTTACCACCGTTCGGGCCACTCCCAAAACCTTTGGCATTCGCAACGATCAAGGTACGCCCGTCGTTACTGACCGCTACTTTTGAGGGAAACCACCCTGTAGGGATATGCCCCAATACGTTAAGGTCGGAGGTATTAATAACTGCTACGGCATTGATACCCGATTCACATACATATAATCTTTTTTGATCGGGACTTAAAGCGAGTCCGAATGGGATAACACCCCGAAATTGTCGCATTCGGCTATCGGGTTTTAGATAGACGGTGTTTATTACCGTGTCTTTTTCAACGGAAATTACCGAAATGTTATCGTTGTTGCCATTACTTACAAATACATATTTATCGGTGGCCACCAAAGAATTTGGACTCGACCCGCCTACCGCGGGGATGCCTTCGACCAAGGCCCCGACCAAATGACCCGTCTTAATTTTTGCGACCACCAACGGATTGTTTTTATCGCTGAGGTCTATGGTGAACACTGAAAAAGCTTCAATGGCATTCGGATCCCCTAGACCCGGAATCGATAATGAATCGCTTTCAATGCCTTCCCTCATCTCTTTGGAACCATAAGCAAAAGCGGGATATTCAATAGATTTGACCTTGGCATCGCTTCCAGGACCATCCTTGATGAGATGGTACTCGAACATACCTACATTTGCTACGTAAATTTTAGTTTCGTCTGGCGAAAGGGCTATTCCAAACGGATACCTTCCCACAGGGACCGAATGCTTCAAGACTTTTTTATCCGTATCAATGATAAGCATCCGAAAGCCTATTTGGTCGACCGCGTACAATGTTTTTCCGTCCTTGGACAACTTGAGATCACCGATATAGCCATATGAATAATCAACAGTATTGGAAATATAGGAGCAATCTATCGCACCTTTTTTATCGCCGGTCGCAACATCAAAAAGGAAGATTTTGTTCTCTTGTCCCCCCGCAACGTAGATGGTTTTGTTATCCGGAGAAATGGCCAGCCCCATGAAAACGGAAGCCAAGACGCCTTCATCCGTTAATGGTCCGGGAGGTACCTGCCGTACTTCGGGATGCCCGGAGAGGATGTTCCGCAAAATAGTGATGGAAAGCGGATTGGTCCCCGAATTGGCAGTAACGGCTACGTTGCCATCTGCGCTTACAGTAAGCCCATATGGGTGGGGTGCCGTAACAATACTTTTTCCAACAGGGGTAATAAAACGGCCGTTGGGAATAATGGTTCTTCCCGCCTTGTCAATTTTGGCGAACTCCTTGCCTGCCGGTGCAGATACAATCCATTCTGGACGGTTCTCACGCTTCTGTTGAAGATTGCAACCTATACAAAGCAGTAATAGTAAATAAACCGACGTTTTTGGCATTGCCTACTCTTCAAGGATGAATTTTCTAATATCTGAAGTTAGCTTGATAAGATCAGGCTGATGAAGATACATCATATGCCCCGCCTCATAATACCTCATCTCGATACGTTCTTTTACAATACCATTTCTATTAAAGGTATATTCGGCATCAAAAAATGGACATATCAGGTCGAAATACCCGCTAGCGACCAGTACTTTCATAGCCGTGTTGCGACGCATGGTTTCCCCCAATGATCGGGCAACATTGGGCGGCGATGGTTCCCAATAAGTATTTTCGGGGGCAGTTCGCCATCGCCATTTTTCCCCGATCTTCTCATTCGATACCAGATAGGGCCGATCCATTTTTACTTTTAGTTCAGCAGCAAAATAATGATTCAATGATGCCGTGTAGGCTGCGTCTACTTGATAACTGGCGGGATCTCCCAAATGGGGGTTTTCAGAAACCTTATCAGCCTCATCCCCCATAAAACGACCATCTAGGCGCCCAATGGCCAAGCCCGTATCTTCCAATAATTTCTTTTGGAACCGAGGCACCAATACCCTGAGGTCTGATTTTAGGATATAGGCTTTGTCCAAACCTATGAAATACGAAAGTTTTTCCGCAAGGGCACTTTTTTCCTCGTTACTTAAAAGGTTGCCCTTGTATAGGGCCGGGGTGTAAACGGTATAGGTGAATTCGCGACATTCCTGCAAAAATACCTCCAAGGGTTTGCCTTCTCCGGCTTTTTTATGGTACCAAGCAGCCGCTGCCATGCTCGGCAGATAGGTTATAAACGAGGTTATGTTGTCGCGAACCGAAGTTGACCCATCATAGTCCAAGGCCTGTGAAATAAGAACCATACCGTTCAATGACATGGTTTGGCCTTCGTCCTCCAATTCTGCACCTACCGCTGCCGCCCTTGTAGTACCAAAACTTTCCCCGATAATGTATTTAGGGGAATTCCATCGGTCGTTTTCCGTAATCCATTGCCGCATAAATTTGGCAACGGACCTTGCATCTTCCTTAAGACCCCAGTAATCGGTTTCCTTGCCTTTACCGATGACCCGACTGTATCCTGTACCTACCGGATCGATAAATACAAGGTCGATCAGGTCTAACAGGCCATATTGATTCGTAATGAGTTCAAAAGGGGCGGCACCGTCATCCTTCTTTGCTTCCGAATCTACCTTTACGATTTGGGGCCCTAACAACCCAAAATGAAGCCAAATTGAAGCAGATCCCGGTCCGCCATTGAAGATAAAGGCAACCGGTCTTTTAGAAGAACTTCCCAGGGGATTTTGGGTATAGGCCACCGACCAAATCGAGGCCACCGAATCGCCCGCCTCATTCGTTAAATAGGTTTCTTTGGCAGTCGCCCGATACTTGATGGTCACACCTCCGAAAAAGCCCTGGTGCTCAGTGACGAAAGATGCCGGCTTGGGAATCGGTCGCAGCTCCACTTCTTCCTTCTTCGGTTCTTGGGATATAGTAGAAATACTGACTAAAAAAAAGGCAAGAATTAATTTTTTCATAGCAACTTTGAATTTGGAAATCGTTTAAATTAAAGCAAAAAAAGGTCTGGTTTTACCATTGCACCTCTTTGGTTTCATTGGGCAAAAACTTCATGGTTTCTTTTTTGTCACCATGCATTAGTGTTGTGACGCCTCCTTGAATTGAACGCACAATGACCCTAGTTGGTTTTTTGTTTTTCCAATCGATGGCGATTTCAAAAGCCCCCCTGGCCCGTAGGCCCTTAACCGATCCCTCCGCCCAAGCATCTGGCAGGGCAGGAAGTAAACGGATTTCATTTTGAGAAGATTGCAGCAACATCTCAACAACAGCCGCCGTACCCCCAAAGTTACCGTCAATTTGAAAGGGCGGGTGCGCATCGAGTAAATTAGGATAGGTACCACCCCCCCGCGCATAGTTAGTCTTTATGCCATCGGGCAACACATATCGCAACAATTCACGATACATCTTATAGGACCTATTGCCATCCCATAGGCGCGCCCAGAGATTGATACGCCAACCTTTCGACCACCCCGTGGTATCATCTCCCTTGATCTCTAAGGCTACACGACAAGCTTCAGCGAGCTCAGGGGTCTTATCGGGCGCAATCTGATGACCGGGATAGAGTCCGTAAAGGTGCGATTGATGGCGATGTTTTGGTTCTGCATCCTCCCAATCATGGTACCATTCCTGTAAATTGCCTTTCTTGCCAATTTGATATGGATATAATTTTTTTATCGCGGTTTCCAACCGTGCGCGAAAATCAGCATCGACCCCAAGAACTATAGATGCGGCAATGGTCTGATCAAAACATTCCCGTATCATCGCCAAGTCTGCCGTTGCCCCATATGAGGTCTGTGCCTCATAGCCATCAGAGGCAATAAAGGCCGCCTCGGGCGAGGTGGAAGGTGATGTTATCAATTGGCCGTTCGTATCCTCCATTAAAATATCCAAACAAAATTGGGCCGCACCCTTTAGCAAGGGATACCCCTTTTCCTCAAGAAAACTTCTATCGAGGGTAAAGGCGTAATGTTCCCAAAGATGGGAACTTAGCCAGGTACCCCCCATGTTCCAATTGGCCCATTTTGGGTCTCCTTGTCCAAAATCCCCTACTGGGTTGCTCATAGCCCAGATATCCGAATTATGACACGCCGCCCAGCCACTTGCCCCATAAAATGTTTTTGCGGTGACTTCGCCGGTCTTGGCGATGTTGTCAATAAACCCGAGAAGGGGTAAGTGCATTTCCGAGAGATTTGCGTTTTCGGCAGGCCAATAATTTTCCTCCAGGTTAATATTGATGGTATAATTGCTGCTCCAGGGCGGCCGCAAATAAGGGTTCCAGATACCTTGCAAATTAGCAGGAACCTCAGGTGTTCTAGAACTCGAAATCAGCAGGTAGCGCCCAAACTGAAAATATAATATTTCAAGATTTTTGTCTTCTTCACCCCGCGCATATCTTTTTAAGCGTTCATCCGTAGGAAGATCAGGCGCCTCACTCGTCCCAAAATCAAGAGCGACCCGCTTAAAATAGTTTTGATAATCTAGAACATGCGCTTTTTTAAGCGCATCGTAGGATTTATTTCGGGTCTTGTCCAATTGCTTTTTCGCAATTATTTCAGGGTCCTTGCCTTGGGTGGCCGGATTTTTTTCAAAACTATTAAAACTGGTACCGATGGAAATATAAATTAGGGCCTCGGTGCCGCCTTCCAACCGAATACCATCTATATTTTTTATGATCTCTCCATCTGTATTCGCGATATTGAATATACTTGTAAACCGGGTCCCTCGTGCCGCATCGAAGCGGACGGCATTGGGGAGTTCACCACGAAAATTAGGCTCTACTTGGTAGGGTGCATAACCAGTAGCCTTTAAGTTATCGGCGTTAGCGATGGTCGAATGTTTCAATAGACTTTTAAAGCCCAGGGTAAGGTTCAAGGCACCTTTTTTACTACTCTTTATTCGTATGGCCATTATTTTATCAGGGTAGGAGATAAAATACTCCCTGGTGAATTTTATGCCATCGATCTCATAACCAACTTGCGAGACCGCATTTTCAATATTCAGTTCTCGATGGTACTTGATAGGCTGTCCTACATGCTCAAAATTTAGGTAAAGCGTACCCAAGGGCATATAGGATTGGGAAAAGGATCCTTGAACCTTTCTTTGAAGCGAATCGGCCAAGCGATAGTTTTCCTCCAGCAAGGCCTGGCGAATGGCTGGAATGTATTTGTAGGCATCAGGATTCATATTTGGGTTTACGGGCTCACCTGACCATAAGGTGGCATCGTTCAGATAGATGGAATCAATGGCAATCCCTCCGAAAATCGAGGCCCCCAATGTACCATTTCCCAAGACGAGGCTTTCCTCAAAATGTTCGGCAGGCCGGTCATACCAAAGCATGGCCTTCGATTGTGCGGATACGATGCCACCGATTAAAAGGAACAGGGCTCCCAATAACCTGTTTTTGCTATGGCTATTTTGTTTTGAAGGTTCGGCGATCATCTAAACTAAGATATGGATAAAAACACAAAACAAGGCCGCCTACAGGCGACGATATTTTCATAATAATTGATTACATTCGAAGTAAGGGGTAAAGACCCGATGGGGATTTTTGGTCATCGGTTTCCTGTTTCTATTCCAAGCCAGAGGAATATACCCAAAACAATTACAAAGCGTAAATACAACCAACGCCTCATGTCACAGTTTACCGAGACTATTCCACAGCGCCTATAATCTTGAAGCGCCCTATTTTCAAGGTCATGATAGCTATGGTTCCTACGTGGGTATGCTCGTGATGGGGAAGGTAAATAATGGGTATTGGTTCTTCATAAACTTTATTCCTACGGCGGCACACACCATTTGGAGTGTCATCTTCGGATAGGTGTTACTCTTTTGGCAAATCGACACCAGAAAAAGATAAAATCGTTCCTAACCTAGGGAGCAATCCTACTTGTTTTGGGATTTGGCTTAGATCTTTTCAACATCACGCCGATTATTAAGCGTATTGCCACTTCCTTGTTAACACTGGCATCCGGGGGAATCGCCATTTTGACGCTTGCCCTGTTCTATTTGGCAATCGATATTAAGGGATACCGAATGAATTGGCTCCGGATTTTTCGGAAATAGGAACAAATTCTATCTTAAATTTATCTTTTTGCAGAAACCGTGGGCAATCAATGGTTCACGGGTTTTGGTCAAATTTTTACGCAAGGCATCCTCAGCCCCTTAGGTGTTCCAGAGCACATTTTCATGGTAGTTAATGCCCTTTTCGTTTTGTTTATTTTTTGGTATATCACCTACTTTTTGGATAAGAACAAAATATATTTTAAAGTCTAGCTCATGAGTTTTTTTGGATTACAAAACCAACCATTTGTTGGTTCTGATAAAAGCGAACGTTTTAATTTGAAAGTCATTATCGATTTCTGACACATTAAAAAGACAAAATGAACAAGTTATTGGGTATTTGTCGATAAAATACACTAAAAAAGGCCAGGGGGTCGGTTGTACTGAGAACCTGGAATGCTTTCGATGAATGGTAAAAACTTATTTTTTCAGAGATTCTGTATTTTCAATAAACATTTCACGATTTAGTTCCTTTTCAAGTTTCTCCAAAAAAAGCATCTCAGCATAAAACTGCCAGTCAAAATTAATAGATTGGTTTGCTAAATGATGATGATGGTCCTGGTCCAAAATATAGTCTTTGGGTTTGTTCAGAATACGGGTTTTGGCATATACCGCTTCCAATTGGGAACGTTGTTTCGCAAAATCACTTTTGAGCATTTTCAAGTTTTTGACCGCCTCTATCTCTTCCGCTGGACTTTTTGAAGTATCATAGGCGCTCAGGGCCAATAAGCTCTTTGGAGCAAATTGGGCAATTTGGTTCACTTGCTCGTATACTTCTATTGAGTATAGATTCCGTACAGCTTTCTCTTTTGCCAAAGCGATTCTCGCGGTTAGGCCGTCAGCATTTTTTAGAATTTGGGTTGCTTTTTCCAATCGTTCTGCATATTTCTTGCTCCATTCCCCTTTATTACTACGATTAGGTAAATCAATCACGCTTTTTTCCATTGGATTTTCCATTGATTTCAAATAATTCCTTGAATTTCCTATTAGCAATGCATTTTTTGAAAAAGAAACAGGCGCCTCAAGGCTATCGATAAAGGCATATTCTTCACCCGCATGATCATGAGAAAATTCTCGTTGGCGATAGGCCGATTTGATAGCCTTCTTATCCCTTTTTTCTCCAGACCAAGTGTATTCTGCAAATGCGATAATTCCACGAATATACAACTCAAAATGAGGGGAATCGTCATCCCAAAGCGTCAAGAGAAGTCCGTTAAGGCCACTTTCAATGGAGTTGGAGGCAAAGTTCCTTATGTTGTCCATATTGCTTTCTTCCAATGGCATAAGCACCCATCGGGTCTGGCCGGCTGTTGCGCCAAGGACTTTTAAGCCATGTTTTCTGAACCAATCCATGGCCTTTGTGTTGCCATAGGCCTCGGGAGAACTATAATTCCATCGCATGTAAATGCAGTTCTTCGGAAACTTATCCAGAAACTTTAAAAGATTAGGTTCGTTTTGTGCCCAAATACTGTCTACTTCCGCCTTGGACATTTCAGGTTTGAACATAGGGGCATAAACATCAGCTTGTTTAAGGGGCATATCGTCCCAAAATATGGGGATACGGCCATGATCCGCGGCAAAAGCGCAGACCTTGTTTAACCAATCCAATTGCAATTCAAGGGCAGATATGCCACTATTTCGACCCGTTGTATTCACCTCGTCCCCCCCAACGTGCAGATATTTACCGTGAGGCGTGGCTTCAATAGCATCAAGATACAGATCAAACTGCACCTCATATGTCCTTGGATTCAAAGGGTTAAAGGCCCAGTCGCTCTCCGGAACGTCCCTTAAATCCTTGTATTCATCGTGTTTCAATATAAATGAAGCATGCCCCAATCCCTGGATAAGTGGACTGATTTCGATATTTCGATCTTGGGCATATTCGCTTATTTTTTTCCACTCATCAATTGAAATCGCATCGGAAGAAGCTACTTTGGGCTGTCGTTTGTATTGCAACTTATCCTCCATTTCGACCAGAATAGCATTGACTTTATAGCTTGCCAACCTGTCTATTAATTTATAATAGTAATCGGTCCTTTCAAGATGATGCTTTACATCCAAATGAACAGCACGATAGGCCAGCAATGGATAATCGGTAATAGAGCATAACGGCAAATTAGCATTCTGTTCCTTTGCGTCCACGAGCAGTTGCCCCAAAGTTTGAAAGCCGTAGAAAAGACCCGCCTTATCTTTTCCTTTAATGGTAATTTGATCTTTGGAAATATTTAGGACATATCCTTCGGCCTTAAGGTCTAAAGTAGAATCAATAGCAAATAAAACCTGGGCCGCTTTCCTTTTTTCCGTCATTTTGAGATGCCCAAAGAATACACCCAGAATAGGTAGCGCGACCCCTTCTTCCGCAAAGTAGTTGTTAACGTCCTCGGTCTTTAAATCACTGACTCCTGTAATCTCATGGTGTTGTGGCAAGGGCAAGATTTTAAAGTCGCCTTCTTTTTTAACGATAGTACTACATGAGAAAAGTGAAATTGTAAGTGAAAATGCTACGATAATTTTATACATCCTGTTGGTTTTTAAGGATTAAGCAACTCATTTTTCGTACAACTCAATGGGCAACCCATCGGGATCGCTGAAAAAAGTATACTTTTTCAGGGTATTTTCGTCGGTACGGATTGCCTCGACCGCAACCTCCTTGCCCGTAAGCTCCTTGACCGTTTTTACAATATCGCCTACCTCAAATGCAAGGTGACGAAGGCCCACCGCCTCGGGCCTTGACGGTCTTTTTGGCGGATTTGGAAATGAAAACAATTCAATTACATAGGTACCATGGAGTCCTAGATCCAATTTATAGGATTCCCGCTCCTTGCGATACGTCTCATTCAGGACGGTCAATCCTAATATGTCAACATAGAACGCCTTGGATTTCTGATAATCGGAACACAATATCGCGATGTGATGTATTTTATTTAATTTCATAGGTGCTATAAATCCTCGGGATATTTGCCAGCAACAGTCCATCCACCATCTACAATGATGGTCTGCCCATTGATATGCGTCGCAGCATCCGACAATAAAAAAAGACAGGTTCTCGCAATGTCCATGGGTTTCCCTACGGCCCCATTCGGATTCAAGCGACTCCAAATACCTTCATAATCAGCCTGTTCCATCTTGGTGCGTTCTGTCAAAATAGCCCCAGGGGCAATTGCGTTCGCAGTAATGTGATAAGGCCCCAAAGCCATTGCCAGGCTTTTGGTCAACATTCGCAGTGCCGCTTTGGTCATCGAATAAACCGTTAGGTCTGCGTACGCGCGAATTCCGGTAATCGAAGACATTAAGATTATGCGCCCCCCGCTGCCTTGTTGTCGCATTTCGGCAGCTGCTCTTTGTGCAAGGAAAAACGCCCCCTGAAGATTTAAATTGATCACTTTTTGAAAATCCTCGGGCGAGAATTCAAAAAAATTCCCAAACAGGGTAATGCCGGCATTGGGAATCACAAAATCGACTTTTCCGAATTTTTCCAAGGCAAAATCGACAAGGGCGTTGATTACCGAGATGCTTCCGGCATCGCCGGCAAACGGAAAACAACTTCCGTTGTATTTTTTAGCCAATCGCTTGGCTTCGGCATGGGCCCGATCCGCGTCAAGGTCGTTCAAGACCACCCTAGCGCCCGATTGTAGCAATAATTCGACAATGGCATGCCCAATTCCCTCCCCGGCACCTGTAACGATGGCAACTTTGTTATGTATTCCTGTATATTCCA
>JALHST010000156.1 GCA_022865355.1 Maribacter sp.
ATTTAGAGGAATATATCAAAAAATCACGATTATCGACCTTATTGGAAATCAACATTGCCAATTTGGCCGGTGTACCATCGATTATTTATGGCTTGTTGGGACTTGGAATTTTTGTTCGCTTTTTTAATTTTGGAGGCAGTATCTTATCAGGAGCCTTAACAATGTCATTACTTATATTGCCTATAATAATAGTGGCTACCAGAGAAGCTATTAAAGCTGTGCCCCATTCGCTTAAAGAGGCCTCCTTCGCCCTGGGAGCGTCAAAATGGCAAACCATACAAAGGGTGATTTTGCCCTCTTCCTTTGGCGGGATCATTACTGGAATCATTTTGTCCCTATCAAGGGCTATAGGCGAAACGGCCCCGTTGATCGTTGTTGGCGCAATGGCCTATGTGCCATTCGTACCACATTCGATTTTTGACTCATTTTCGGTTTTGCCGATGCAAATTTTTACGTGGACCACTCGTCCACAGGCAGGCTTCGCTATCGCAGCGGCAGGAGCCATAATCATATTATTATGTATTACTTTTATTATGAACGGAATTGCCGTATATCTCAGAAATAGATGGCAGAAGAAATTAAAATAAATATGGAACCCCAGATTATGGAAACTATGGTGATGGATAGCGTCATTGATCACTCGTTAAAAAAAACACCCAAAATAGAAGTCAAGGGCATTAAGGTATGGTATGATGATTTTATGGCAATAAAAGGCATCGATTTGACCATCAAACCAAATACCGTAACCGCTTTTATTGGCCCTTCAGGCTGCGGTAAATCTACCTTCCTCAGATTGTTCAATAGAATGAATGACTACGTCGAAGGATTTAGGATGGAAGGAAAAATAAACATCAATGGCAACAATATTTATAAGAAAAAGATAAATGTTGAAGAGCTTCGCAAAGAGGTAGGCATGGTTTTTCAAAAACCCAATCCGTTTCCAAAATCAATTTATGAAAATGTCGCCTATGGCTTAAATATTCAGGGCATAAAAGATAAGAACTTTATTAATCATAGGGTTGAAAAAGCATTAAAACAGGCTGATCTTTGGGAGGAAGTAAAAGACAATCTTAAAAAATCAGCATTGACTTTATCAGGCGGTCAACAGCAACGCCTATGCATTGCGCGCACCTTAGCAGTCGAACCGTCGATTATTTTGATGGATGAACCCACTTCGGCCCTAGACCCCATTTCAACAGCAAAAATCGAGGAACTCATTTTTGGACTAAAAGAAAAATACACCATAGTAATTGTTACACATAACATGCAACAGGCAAGTAGGATAAGCGACTTTACTGCTTTTTTCTATTTAGGGGAACTTATCGAATTCAACAAAACAAAAATCATATTTACGAATCCGGCGGAAAAACAAACTGAAAATTACATTACCGGTCGTTTCGGATAAATCAAAAGCAATGGCAAACGCAGAATATCAAAGGGAAGTTTTAAATCAAGCCGTTATTGACATGCTTGACATGTGCAGATTACAAATTGAAAAGGCAAAAGAAGCTTTTATAACCCACGATGAAGATCTTGCCGAAGAAGTAATCCACAAAGAAACCAGGGTCAATGCGATGGACCTCAGAATAGCGAGGGATTGCGAAAAATTTTTGGCGCTATATAACCCGGTTGCAGTCGATCTGCGATTTATTATGGCTGCCCTTAAAATAAATTATGAACTCGAAAGAATAGCCGACCATGCCTATAATATTTCAAAGTATGTGGTGGATGAAGATAAAAAAATTGAACCTAAATTATTGAAGGCGATTCAATTCGATGCCATGTCGGAAACCATGGATGCCATGCTCAACCATATCACCATCGCCTATCAGGATAAGGATGTGAAATCGGCCAGAAAAGTTTTTAAAAAAGATAAAGTTATTGATAAAATCAATAGACGGTCTTTTGTGGTTCTAGAAGAAGAAATTAAAAAAGATGCAAGCATTATTCAGCAGGCGCTAATACTCTTTTCAGTCGTTAAAAAAATGGAACGGGTAGGAGACCTCATTAAAAATATTGCGGAGGAAATCATTTTTTATTCCGATGCTGAAATTTTAAAACATAAAAAATCAAAGTAGCCTCTTTCCACCCATAATATTTGTCAAGAATATTTAATTGGCGCTTGTTTGCCAGAATGATATTATTTTAATAACATTACGCATTGTTATTCAAAACACTACTTTGAAGTAGCATTTCATTGCTTATTATGGACAATATTTATTTTTTGATGATCGTGGCACTTGCCTTTTTGGCGATTGCCGATCTGATCGTAGGTGTGAGCAACGATGCTGTTAACTTTTTAAACTCGGCTATTGGATCTAAGGCCATTTCCTTCAAGACTATAATGATCGTCGCCAGTTTAGGAATTGCACTAGGAGCTATTTTTTCGAGCGGTATGATGGAAGTGGCCCGAAAAGGAATCTTTAACCCCGGCGAGTTTTATTTTAATGAGATCATGTTCATTTTTATGGCCGTGATGATTACTGACATCCTGTTGCTCGACTTCTTTAATACATTGGGCATGCCAACTTCAACTACGGTTTCTATAGTCTTTGAATTATTAGGTGCATCAGTAGCCATGGCTTTGTTAAAAATTGGGGCTGACAATGGAAGTTTTTCCGATATAGGCCTATTTATAAATACAAGTAAAGCAACTGAGATTATATCGGGTATTCTCCTTTCTGTGGTCATCTCTTTTTCAGTCGGGGCATTGGTGCAATGGGTCTCTAGACTACTGCTATCCTATAATTATCAGAAAAAAAAGAAATGGGTGGGCGCCTTTTTTGGTGGCCTGGCACTTTCGGCCATTACGTATTTTATATTAATGAAAGGTATTGGCGGAACCTCCTTCGCGGGTGAAGAATTCGACATTATTGGTGGTATGACCATAAAATCCTTTCTCGAGACCAAAGTTTGGTGGCTTATAACCTTGAATTTTGTAGTCTGGTCAATTTTCGCATACATACTCATGTATTTTGCCAAAATGAATATTTATAAATTGATCATTGGTGTGGGAACCTTTGCCCTGGCCTTGGCCTTTGCCGGGAACGATCTTGTAAACTTTATTGGCGTCCCTATCGCTGCATGGCAGTCTTACCAAGCATGGGTGGCTTCTGGCGTTGCGGCATCAGAGTTCAGTATGAACGTACTATCCTCAAAAGTACCAACACCTACCTTGTTACTGTTTATTTCGGGTATTGTAATGGTACTTACCTTATGGTTATCAAAGAAGGCGCGTTATGTCACCCAAACAGAAATCAACCTAGCCAGGGAAGGGGAATCCAAAGAACGATTTCAGCCTAATTTTTTATCCAGAAGCATTGTCAGAATGGCTGTAGGTCTTTCCGAAATAACAAGTTCTATCCTGCCACTTTCCTTTAGGGAAAGGATCGACAAACAATTCAAGAAACCGGTCATAACCCTGGCAAGGGATAAAACCTATGAAATGCCGGCATTCGACATGGTGCGTGCGGCGGTCAATCTAATGGTGGCAGGAATACTTATATCATTAGCAACATCGTATAAATTACCACTCTCAACCACTTATGTGACTTTTATGGTGGCCATGGGTACTTCATTGGCCGATAAGGCCTGGGGTGCAGAAAGTGCCGTTTACCGTGTTGCAGGTGTCCTGAACGTTATTGGCGGGTGGTTTGGAACGGCCATTATCGCATTCCTAGCTTCTGGGGCCATTTTGGCGCTTATCAGTTTTGGCGAAGGAACGGCCATCGCCCTGTTGTTGTTTGCCGCAATAATTTTGTTGGCAAGAAATTACATTTCCTATAACAAAAAATCAAAGGAAATACGGGCGGAAGATTCTTTGAACAAAGCCGAAAGCAGTTCGATACAAGGAGTTATCAAGGAAACTGCCGAGAATATCGCCCATGTAATAAAACGAAGCAAAAAGATTTATTCAAATACAATAAATGGTCTTTCAAAGCAGGATTTGGATATGCTTAAAAAGAACAAAAAACATGGCGATAAGCTTTCCAACGAAATTGAGGAGTTACGTGATCACACATTTTATTTCATTAAAAACTTAGATGAGACACATTTAGGTGCTAGTAATTTCTACATAAATATTATGGGATATCTGACCGATATCGCACAGTCTTTGGAATATATTGGCAAGGTAAGCCACAAACACGTAAACAATAATCATAAAAAATTAAAATACAACCAGATAAAGGAATTAAAGGAAATAGACCTAAAACTGGAAGAAATATTCAATAATACACAAAAGGCATTTGAAGAAAGATCTTTTGAACAAATAGGCAAAATTCTTGATACCAAACAAGACCTGTATGATTTGGTATCCCAAAAAATTGAAAAACAGGTTTCCCGCACACGCACCGAGGAATCAAGCCCGAAAAACACCATATTATACTTTTCTTTACTTGTGGAAACCAGAGATTTGATAACCGCAACAATGAACCTTTTGGAGCAATATTACCAAGAGCACGACAGCAGTTTAAATCGGCTCTAAACTTTTGCCGATTCGAAAGTGTTGCCCAAAATAATTCATTAAGCTACTTCTAAGCACACAGCTTTGGCTCAATACACCAAAAGCGATTCGAAGTAATCGATGCTACAATCAAACGTATTTTTTTCGGCAAGATTCATGAGTGCATCTCTCATTCACTTTTTTCCGAACAAAAATAGTCCTAGGAAACCTAGTAATTGTAATATAAAGGTAAAAGCGTAAAGCACGTAATTATGTCGAAGAACATAGCATTGACTGACTAATAGAAGTTCCTTTGAAGTAAAATAATCAAAATGATTATCTTTCCGACAAATAATTGTCGATTACGTGTCAAAATACCTGTATTTAGTCTTCTTTTTAGCATGTTCTATGCCTGCCGTCAGCCAAGAAATTTCGGGAGAGGCACTCTTGCAAAAGACCATTGCTTATCACGATCCCCAGAATGTATGGCCATCATTCAATGGCAAATTTCAAATTAGTTCGGACTCTCCGGAAGGCGGCAGTCGAATTAACGATATTACCCTGGATCTTCCACAACAGTACTTTGCACTGACGACTTCCACTGATGGGGTAAAGGCCGAACAAATCGTCGATAAGGGGAAATGCCACTTTTCTTTGAACGGAAGTACACAGCTATCGGAGGAAGATATGACAAGTCATAGGTTAAGCTGTGAAAGGGCAAATACGATGAAGAATTACTATACCTATCTCTATGGCCTTCCAATGAAATTATCGGATCCTGGTACCCTTATCGATCCCAAGGTCGGACGCAGAAACTTTAAGGGAAAGGAATATTTGGTGCTTAAAGTAAAATATGAGGAAGGCGTGGGAAAGGATATCTGGTATTTTTATTTTAATCCGAAATCCTATGCCCTGGAAGTTTACCAATTTTACCATGATGAAACCAAAAATGATGGGGAATATATTCTCTTGAGTGGTACTGAAAACGCATTCGGAATCAAAATGCCCAAATCTAGGGCGTGGTACCTGAACAAAGACAACAAATACCTCGGCACCGATGTTTTGGTCAAAGTGACTTCATTATAACCCCATCACCCCCTTATTTTCCCATATAACCCAAGTCTTGATACCCTATGGGCAACTATCTACGCATTTTAACAAAAAATTGATCATGCGCCTTTTGATTATTGTTGTATCTTGTTTAGGGTTCATCTGTATTGATCATGGTTGCAAAGGGGCATCAAAAATTACTCGCTGAACATAATTTAGCTATCGGGAGATTTCTATTTTATGAAGGAATCGTTGTTGGTGAAATCTATGAAGGTGTTCACGTTACTATTGACAACGCAGCAATTCCATTTCATTTGGCGGAAGAGCAATATGGCAAGGAAAAACCTGTTGTTTATATATCTCACCGCCTTTATTCATACTCTATTGATCCTGTTGGTTACTATAAAGGACTTAATAGGCAATTTCCCAATCTCGTTGCATTCGCAATCGTATCCCAAAATAGAAGTAGGAGAATGTTGGCAAAATTCGAAAAGCTCTTCATAAAAAAACCAGTGGAAGTATTTAATACCATGGAATCTGCCTTTATGTGGGCCGAAAAACAACTTTTAAAAAACACGGGGGACATAAAAGTAATGGAGGCAAAACAAGCACAATAGCGGTACGTCGCCCCCCCTATGCAAAAGGGTTTTTACCAATTGTTGGATGAATTAAAAGATAAGGATACGTCGAATGGGCCGCCCGTATAGAAGCGCATATGCAATGCCCTTATGAAGTCTGAATTAAAAATGATCAACACGTATTTTTTACCTATAAAAATTCATCTCATCCATATATTTCCATACGGCATCGGGAAGCATAGGACGAATGTTTTTACCCGCCTTATGCTGCTTTCTAATAAAAGTGGATGAAATTTCCATAATCGGTGCGGCTATGCCATGGATTTTTGGATGATTCTTGAAGCGCGTGTTTATTTCCCCTTCCGAAATTCTCGGATACAAATAGATAGGATAATTTTCAAGGATAATCTCATAATTTTTCCATTTGTGAAAGCCCTTAAGATTATCTGCCCCCATAATTAAGCAAAATTGATATCCCACTGGGTATTTTTCTTCCAAATAGAGCAAGGTATTGATGGTATAATTCGGCTGTGGTAGATCAAACTCAATTTTGCTAGCTTTCAATTTTGGAAAGTCCTTTGTGGCCTCGTAGACCATTTGATAGCGATGATGGTCGTCCAACATAGAATTCTTAATTTTAAACGGACTCTGGGGCGTGACTATGAACCAGACTTCATCAAGGTCAGAAAATTCGACCATATGGTTGGCGATGACCATATGACCAATGTGAATTGGATTAAACGTGCCGAAGTATAACCCAACCTTTTTCACGACTTGCCATTTTTTTTGGTATTTGTCGGTTTTTGGTGTTGAGGATCGACAAATTCCTTTACCAATTGATACGCCTCTTTTAATGCGGTATCCAAATCATAGTTCTTGATGATGGTATCGAATTGTGGCGCGGTCGCGAGTTCGACCGAGGCTTTGGCAATACGCATGTTTATTTTGTCATCGCTTTCGGTACTGCGCTTCTTTAGTCGTATTTTCAATTCGTCAACGCTCGGTGGCTTTACGAAAACCGCCAAGGTATCCTCAGGAAACTTCTTTTTAATTCGCAGGCCACCGACTACATCAATATCAAAGATTACATTTTTGCCTTCGGCCCGTAATCGATCTACCTCACTTTTGAGGGTCCCATAGAAATTGTCACGGTACACCTCCTCCCATTCTAAAAAATCTTCATTCTTGATATGCTTCTTGAATTCGGAAACGGTCATGAAGTAATAGTTTTCACCATTCTTTTCCTTACCGCGTCGTGCCCTTGAGGTTGCGGAAACGGAAAATGCCAAATTTAATTCAGGTTGATCCAGTAGGTAGTGAACGATGGTTGTTTTACCACTACCGGAAGGAGCTGCGAAAATGATTAGTTTGCCACCTTTCATTCGTTTCGTTAATGGTTTATTGGTTATTGGGAATCATGTTGGTTTTCTTAACAAATAGATTTGCAGGCTAATTTCATACTTTGTTGTAAACTGCCAAAGCTTATAGCCTACTTTCTAAAGTACGTTCAGCATTTGTTCCTTGATTTTTTCAAGTTCATCTTTCATTTGTACCACTAACTGCTGCATAGGGGCATAGTTGGCTTTTGATCCGATGGTGTTGATCTCGCGTCCGATTTCTTGAGTAATGAACCCTAGTTTTTTTCCGTTGGAGTCTTCCGATTTTAACGTCTTGGCAAAGTAATCAAGATGATTGGCCAAACGTACCTTTTCCTCGGTAATATCATATTTTTCAAGATAATAGATGAGCTCCTGTTCAAAGCGATTGGCGTCAATGTCAATCTGTAGGTCATTTACGGCCTTTTCCAATCGCTCCCGAATGGTCGCCGTACGATCGGGATCCATTTTCAACACCTTATCCAGCAAGCCTTCCAAGGTAGATATGCGTTCCTGGAAATCTTTTTCAAGAACACTTCCCTCTTCTGAGCGAAATTTGTTTATTTCCAGTAAAGCCTCCTGCAAAGCCAGCTGTATGGTCTTATATTCTTCCTCATCCAAATCTTCCCGGGCCGTTATTAGGGCATCGGGTAATCGCAAGGCCATTTCGAGGAGACGAACGTCATCCCCATCGGCAATCGATCTCAGACGTTCCATATAATGACGTACAGCAGCTTCATTGATTTCAGCAGAGGTTTCTCCTCCTGTAAACTCAACATAAAGTCCGAAATCGATTTTGCCACGAATCAAGGAACTGGCGATCACCTTTCGCAGCTCCAATTCCTTTTCCCTATAGGCAGGGGGCATACGGGCATTTAGATCCAAACTTTTGCTATTAAGGGATTTAAGCTCTATCGTAATTTTTTTTGCTGGAAGTTGTATTACGTGTTTCCCGAATCCGGTCATGGATTGAATCATAGAAGGCATTTAAATTGGTGCAAAGGTAATTAAAATAGCGTGTTATTTTTGATTGCCCTTTTTATCAAATCGTTTGTTAAGCTGTGTTTCGCACCAGTACATGCCCGCACCGATGCCAAATAACATCGCAAACAGGGCGATGGTAGGTGTATAATCAGGATATAAAAAATAGGCCCCTAAGCCAATGATGAGTTCTACCAAACCCAAATACAAAAACATCCTGGCCCCTAAGCTATTGGCGTAATCCCAGATTTCTTGGTTGGCCATGCTCCTACGGGTACGATAACCATACCAAAAGTTGATCTTCTTAGGCGGAAATCGCCGCCAAAGTAATCCGCCGACCAGAAAAACAAAACTTGTTATCGTCGCACCAAAAAGTAGATTCCAATCCAGCAAACTACAATTCCCTAATCCAAATATTGCGGTAGCCTACACGGCTATTATCGCCGTGATCTTGAAGCATTAAAGGACCTTCGCCATGGGGAGGGTTTTTCGGCCAGCCAATATAGGGCGTAGTACCCTTAATTTCAACATGGTCCTGAATCAGAACCCCATTTTGAAGAACGGTAATCGTGCCCGATTTTATCTTCCCTCCCGCTTCATTAAACTTAGGGGCGTGATAGATAATGTCGTATACATTCCATTCTCCCGTTGGTACCGAAGCCATGGCCAAGGGAACATGTTGTTTGTAAATAGAACCTACTTGCCCATTTACATACGTCGGGTTGTCATTTTGATCAAGCACCTGTACTTCGTACAGGCCATCCAGGAAAATACCGCTATTTCCACGATGTTGCCCCTCGCCATTTATTTCCTTGGGGGACTGCCACTCGATATGCAGTTGAATATCCCCAAAATTCTGCTTGGTTTGGATATCACCGGTCTTATCGTTCACGGTCATACTCTTGTCTTTATTCAAATGCCATTTCGCCGCAGTACTATCCTTTGATGTGATCCATCCATCTAGGTTGCTTCCGTCAAAAAGAACCAGGGCATCGCTTGGAGGGGTTCCATTAACCCCTGGTGTTACTACTGGCACTTTGGGTTCATAAAATTCGGTCGCTTCGGGATCCGTTGGTTCCTCTCTCATATATTCCTCATAAACGATTACTTCATCTTGTAGGGGTTTTGATTCTTCCATCGGCTCATCTTTTGGTTTTTCCTTGCACGCAAAAATAACAAGGGCCATTGCTGGTAAGAGATACTGTTTTTTCATGATAGTGAATGTTGGTTTATGTATATGAGTTGGCAGTTCTTTTTGACAGTTGTTCACAATTCCTTGATTTTTATATCTTTAAATGAAACCATATTACCATGATCCTGCAACCCTATTTTCCCGGTTGTATATTTTCCAAAATCTTCCCAGCCCGCGAATTTCGATTTGGCCACCATGGCACCCCATTCTGGATTATTCACTGGAAAATCGACAATCTCCTGGCCATTCAAGACCACGCTCCCTTTGTTGGTCTTATGGTTTATCGACAGGATCATCGTATTCCATTCCCCCACAGGTTTTGTCACGTCTTTTGAAGGGGGCACCATATCATATAGGGATCCCGCCTGATGGGTGGTGCCGGCCTTGGCATCGGGATGTTTTTCATTATCCAATACTTGTATTTCAGGACCGGTCTGATACGCTTCCGGGAGGGTTGGGATTTCTTTCACCCCCCAAAAAACGCCGCTGTTTCCAGCTTCCGATATCTTCCAATCCAACGAAAGTTCGAAATCTGTAAATTCCTTATCGGAAACTAAGTTAAAACCTTCACCTTCTTTTCGCGTCTTGGGAGGATATAAGACCATGGCCCCGTTCTCGATTTTCCATTCCGCGGGGACCTCGCCATCATTATATCGGTGCCATCCATCGAAACTGGTACCGTCAAACAGCACGATCCATTCTTGGTCGGGGGGCATTTGATCGGCTGCCCCCATGGTATTCATTTCGGAGCTTTCCTCCATGGGTTTTTCAACCTTATTCTTGCATCCAATAATAAAAAGGGTCAATACGGCAAACGTTGCTATTTTTTTCATACTACGTGTTTTAAATTCCTAATATTTTTTTTAATACGGCTTTATCGATTTCGGCTCCTGCAAAATCATCAAAGGTCTTTTCGGTCGCCTCTATGATATGGTCTTTTATAAAAATCGCCCCCTCGCGCGCACCCTGCTCCGGGCTCTTTATGCAACATTCCCATTCCATAACGGCCCATACATCACAACCATATTGCGTCAACTTTGAAAAAATGGTCTTAAAATCGATTTGGCCATCGCCCAGAGATCGGTATCGCCCGGCCCGATTAACCCAATCGTTATAACCCCCAAAGGCTCCTTTTTTCCCCGTGGGGTTGAATTCGGAATCCTTTACATGGAAAGATTTAATAAACTCGTGATAAAAATCGATGTATTCTATATAATCAAGCTGCTGCAAAACAAAGTGGCTGGGGTCATATAAGATATTTACCCGTTTATGATTGCCCGTAGCCTCTAAAAAACGCTCGAAGGTATCCCCATCATGCAAATCCTCGCCGGGGTGTATTTCATAACAGACATCAACGCCTTCCTTATCAAAATGATCCAATATTGGTAACCAGCGCTTGGCCAGTTCGGCAAAACCCATTTCTACCAATCCTGCGGGCCGCTGGGGCCATGGATGCATGGTATGCCAGAGCAAAGACCCCGAAAAAGTGGCATGTGCCTTGATTCCCAAGCGACGACTTGCCGTAGCCGCCTTCTTAACGACATCAACGGCCCAGGCAGTGCGCGCCTTAGGATTGTTCTTGACGCGATCGGGGGCGAAGTTATCAAACATCAAATCATAGGCCGGATGTACCGCCACCAATTGCCCTTGCAAGTGTGTGGAAAGCTCGGTGATTTCCAAGCCATAGGAGTTGACCTTCCCCTTTAATTCATCGCAATACGTCTGACTATCGGCTGCCTTGTCCAAATCGATCAAAAAGCCCTCCCAAGTCGGTATCTGGATGCCTTTATATCCTAGATCCGATGCCCATTTGCACATACCATCCAAGGTATTGAAGGGTGCTTTACTATCCACAAATTGTGCTAAGAATACTGCTGGTCCCTTTATTGTCTTCATATTTGAATTTTATTGAATTTTATTGAAAATAGTCTTGATATCGTTTTGATAATTAAATCCTATATTTAGAAAGTAAAAGTCGACTTCGGCATTACCAGCATTGAAAGGTACTAAATATAGGAAAAGGATCAGAATTAAAACAGAAAATATAGTATGAATCAAACTGAACAATTTGACGCTATAGTGGTAGGTACCGGTATCAGCGGTGGTTGGGCTGCAAAAGAACTTTGTGAAAATGGACTCAAGACCCTCGTATTGGAAAGGGGTCGCATGGTACGGCATATCGAGGATTACCCGACCATGAACAAAGATCCTTGGGAATTTCCCAATAGGGGGCCCTTATCAAGTGCCGATGCAGAAAAATATCATATTCAGCGCAAATTAAATTGGGCCCCCGATGATAGCAACAAGCATTTTTTTGTAAATGACCTTGAACACCCGTATGTGCAGACCAAACGTTTTGATTGGATTCGGGGGTATCAAGTTGGCGGACGATCCTTGACTTGGGGACGGCAAAGTTATCGATGGAGCGATATTGATTTCGAAGCCAATAAAAAAGATGGGGTGAGCATCGATTGGCCGGTTCGATATAATGATATTGCCCCATGGTATGACAAGGTGGAACTTTACATTGGGGTGAGTGGTCAAAATTTGGGATTGAAACATTTGCCAGATGGTAAATTTCAACCGCCTATGAAATTAAATTGTGTGGAAGAAGAATTTCAACGGTCGGTAGGGAAAAAATTTGATGACGGCCGCTTGATTACCATCGGCCGCACCGCACACATTACCGATCCGAATGCCAATTTCGAAGGACGCGGAGTCTGTCAAAATCGTGACCGTTGTTGGCGGGGTTGCCCGTTTGGAGGGTATTTTAGCAGTAACTCTACAACCCTTCCAGCCGCTGAACGTACGGGAAATATGACACTACGGCCCAATTCGATCGTGTATGAGGTAATCTATGATGACCGGTCGAAAAAAGCGACCGGCGTGCGCATAGTTGACGCCGCAACCCATGAAAAACTCGAATTCAAGGCCAAGATTATTTTTCTTTGTGCCTCCTCTATGGCCTCAGTGGGGATATTATTGCAGTCAAAAAGTAATCGTTTTCCCAATGGCCTCGGCAATGATTCGGATGCCTTGGGAAGAGGCATTATGGACCACCACTATAAATTGGGTGCTACCGCCAAGGTCGATGGCTATTTAGACAAATACTATAAGGGTCGTAGGGCCAATGGTTTCTACATTCCACGTTTTGTAAACCTCGATGAGAAGACCAAGCGCAAAGATTATATTCGCGGTTTCGGATTTCAGGGAACTGCAAGCCGCAGTGATTGGTCTGAATCGATATCGGAAATGGCCTACGGCAAAGACTTTAAGGATAGTCTGCTTAAACCGGGAGAATGGCAGATCGGGGCCACCGGCTTCGGGGAATTTTTGCCCTATGATGATAACCGTGTTACGTTGAGTCCTACCGAAAATGACCAATGGGGCCTTCCGCAACTTGCCTTTGATGTAGAATTCAAGGAAAACGAATATAATATGCGCGAGGACATCAAAAAAGAAATTGTCGCTATGTTCAAGGCAGCGGGTTTTAAGGATGTACAATCGTATGATGAGACCACGGGGCCTGGCCTGGGCATACACGAAATGGGAGGGGCCCGCATGGGCCATAGTCCAAAAACCTCTATATTGAACAAAAATAATCAAGTTCATGCCGTACCCAATGTATACGTAACCGATGGTGCGTTTATGACATCATCGAATTGTGTGAATCCCTCCTTGACCTATATGGCATTTACGGCCAGGGCCGCCAATCATGCGGCACAACAATTCAAGGCAGGCAAGTTTTCATAAAGCCGGTACATTAGAAATAATTAAGGGATTCGATCGTTACTGTAAAATACTATACCAAATAAAAATGGACAATGCTTCGGCCAGAAACATGTGGGGAGATTTTTTGGATGCCCATCTAGAATACGCCTTCGTAGAGGCTCCCAAAACCGTGTATTTTTGCGATAATGAAAAAGATGCGAATGAAAGCGTAAAATTGGTGATAAAGGGAATCAAAAAAGCAACTTCACTCTCGTTATTGGGTTTACAAAATCGCAAGGAACGCTTACCCAAGATCGGGGATTTTATGGTTATTACCAATTGGGCCGGAAAAGCACAATGCATCGTAAAGACCACCAAAGTAGTTTTAAGACCCTATTTCAGCATCGACGAAGCCTATGCGAAAACTGAAGGCGAGGGCGATAAGTCACTTGCTTATTGGAAAAAAGCACATTGGGAATATTATACCCGTGAATTGGAACCTTTCGGTCGGGTGCCTCGCGACAGTATGATCATCGTATGTCAGGAGTTCGAGAGAGTTTTTTGACGCCTTCCTTATAAAATATTTATAGACTAAGAAAGTTACCTTTCGTGACTGCAAATTGTATTTTTGCTAGAATCCTTAATGACATTTGACCCCGAAGTAGTGTATTTCTTCAGGGTCTATTAATTTCTAATCGCCTAGATTATCGGTGGTGTATGCGTATTAACCCCCAGAGTGGAATCTCTTTGGCCAGATGGCTTATTTCTCCAAATCGACCCAAATATTCCCACCTTTATGGGACGCTACGGTGGCTTCAATAAAATTCATGCCACGAACACCATCCTCTATCGTTGGAAATTCGCCATCATTGTATTTTTTACCACGGATGGCCTTGGCAACGCCTAAATAAATATTGGCCATTGAATCAAAGATCCCTTCGGGATGCCCTGCGGGCAATTTAGTGCCTTCCAAGGACAGTTTGCTATTATAGGCATGGCCTGGTTTGTAGATCTGTGTCGGTTTAGTATCGCTCAGCACATAAAGGAAATTTGGATTCTCCTGCTCCCATTTAAAAGCCGCCTTTTCCCCATAAATAGAAATAGCAAGGCCGTTTTCTTCCCCTGTAGCCACTTGACTGCTTCTGATGACTCCTTTGACATGATCGCTCACCCGAATAAGTACGGTACCATCAATATCCATTTTATTGTCTTTATACAAATAATTAAAATCACTCAAGATCGATTTTACTTTAAGTCCGGTCGTATATTCTACCATATTAAATGCATGTACCCCAATATCGCCGATACAAGAACTAATGCCCGCCCTTTTTGGGTCTAACCGCCAGACCGAAGATCGTTTTTGTTTGTCGTGGATGATGGTATTGATCCAACCTTGGTAATAAACTGCATCTACTTTATGAATTTTACCCAAGGCGCCCGCTTTGATCATTTCCCGCATTTGTCGTACCATGGGGTACCCGGTATATGTATGGGTCAACGCAAATACGGTGCCTGCCTTTTTGTGGGCTTTTTGCAAGATCTTGGCTTCTTCCAAGGAAGTAGTCATTGGTTTTTCGCAGATGACATGAAAACCGTTTTCCAATAGTTTCAAGGCCATCGGAAAATGTAAAAAGTTTGGGGTAAGCACCGAACAAACTTGGATTCTCTTGTTTTCGGGAAGTTTCATTTCCTCCTCGATAAAGGTGTCGAAATCCCTATAGATTCGATCCGTGGGAACGTCAATTTCCTTGGCAAAATCTATGTTGGCCTTGAAATCGGGATTAAAGACCGCCCCTGTAATTTGATAATTGTCATTAATATGTGAAGCAACGCGGTGTAAAACCCCAATGAGCGAATCGCCCCCTCCTCCTAATATTCCCAGTCTAATTTTTTTTGGCATGGTACGGTAGTATTATAGTTTTAATTTTAAATGTACTCTTAATTTTTAAAGTCGATTTTCTCGTTTTTAAAGAAAATGGCAAAGAATAGGAAAACCAAAAATGCGAAACCTGCGGGATACATCCAAATATTTTTCCATTCATGAATACCCCCTTCCAAGATATAAGCGTCGGTAATTTTACCAGCAACCCAAAAACCTACCAGCATCCCAATGCCATAAGTGGCAAGGGTAATAAGCCCCTGGGCGGCGCTTTTGTATTTTGGTCCCGCCTTGCTATCGGTATAAATTTGCCCCGATACAAAGAAAAAATCATAGCAGATGCCGTGTAGGGCAATGCCCAATAAGAGCATAAAGGCAAGTTCGTCTGCATTGCCATATGCGAAGAACATATATCGAAATAGCCAAGCGAGCATCGATACCAAAATGGTCATTTTAAAGCCAAACCGTTTGAAGAAATAAGGCAATAATAACATAAAAAGAATCTCCGAAATCTGCCCAATCGTCATTTTGCCCGTAGGATTTGAAACTCCGATTTCCCCTAAAAATTGACCGGCATGTTGGTAGTAAAATGCCAGAGGAATACAAATCAATACCGAGCTGATAAAGAATATCAGAAAATTGCGGTCGGTCAACAATTTTAGGGCATCAAGGCCCAATATATGTGAAAGCCGCACTTTTTCGGACCTATCGGCCCTGGGAGGGGTTTTTGGGAGCGTGAAACTAAAAATTCCCAAAATGGCCGAGGCCACCGCGGTCATATAAAAGGAATTCTTCAGCATCCCATCGGCGATACCGGCATCGGAATCCCAATTGAATAGATAGCTTATGACGAGTCCGGCGATAATCCACCCTAGGGTGCCAAATACCCTGACAAAAGCAAATTCTTTTGCGGGATCGGTCATTTGATTAAAGGAAACCGAATTGACAAGAGCCAAGGTGGGCATATAGAGAATCATATATCCCAGCAGGTAGGGATAAAAGACGGTAAAATTATCGGCTAGCGCAATTTGATACATCAAAAAGGCCCCAATTAAATGCAGGACCCCAAGGATTCGTTCGGCATTGAAAAATCGATCGGCGATGAGCCCTATAATAAACGGCGCTATAATTGCTCCCCATGATTGCGTCGAATAGGCCAAAGCAATTTCTGAACCACTACTTTTCAAGGTATTTGGCAGGTAAATTCCCATGGTCACGAACCAACTTCCCCAGATAAAAAATTCTAGGAACATCATGACCGACAGTTGGGCCCTTACGGTATTATTCATAGTTACTTGAAATCAGCGTTTGTAAAAAATATAGTCAAGGTGAAGTGGTTCAAGGGTATTATTCCTAAAATCGACCGCAATCTGACCCCGATGATGTGTAGAGTGATTTATGGTATGGAATAATATTTCTTGGAGGGTGTTAGTAAACAGTCGTCCTTCCGAGTTTTCATAATCGATCCGCTTTTCAAAATCATCTGCATTGGTAACGATCTCAAACGAACTTCTTTGATTTTCGTAGTGAATATCTCCCCAGTCTTTTATGGGATGTAATTGCCATACCTGAAAATCACCTGGCTTACCCAGAATCCTGGCATTCCAGATATGATGTGCACTCAAAATGTGGCTAAATAGCTCTTTGCTTTTGTCGGGCACGACCTCCAACTTAATGCACTCCTCTATCAATTTTTTATTGCAATAGAAATTGTAATCAAATAACTGATTAAAAAAAACTTTCATGAAGTCTGGTCTTAGTTAGTTCAATTTTTTTGCGGCTTCGATCATGAGCTTCCTTGAGGCGATGATTCCCGCTTCTTCACCCATCTCGTTTCCTTCGTATTCTACGCCGATAAATCCATTATATCCGGCATCCTTAACGATTTGCAGCATTTTTACATAATCAATGTCCACTTCATTTCCATTTGCGTCAAAATTATGGGTTTTGGCACTGACCGCCTTTGCATAGGGCATCATTTCGGTTACCCCCTTATACATATCATATAGCTCCTCACAGGCTGAACCATCGGCATTTCGCTTGATGCAAAAATTTCCAAAGTCGGGCAAGGTGCCGCAATTGTCCATGTTTACGGTTTTCATCACATCGGCCAACAAGGCCCCATTTGAAGACAGCCCTCCATGATTCTCCACAAGTATATTGATATGCTTCGCTTTGGCATAGGTGGCAAGCTCGGTCAGGGCCTCGACCGAATTGGCTTTCCATACTATCGGATCCTCGGCTCCATATAGATTGACACGAATTGCATGGCAACCCATTGCAGCGGCGGCATCTACCCATTTGTAATGGTTTTCGATCGTCTTTTGGCGTTCCATAGGGTCCGAAACGGCCATCCCGCCTTCGCCATCAATCATGATCAAAACGTTCTGCATGCCATATTTTGCGGCTTCGGCGTTGCATTTTTCAACAAACGCCATCATGGCCTCTTTTGAATAATTCGCTTTCTTCAGTTCCGGGACATAAAATTGGTTGACATATTCCAACCCAGTAAATCCTAATTCCTTGGCTTTTTCCGCAAATGAATAGGGATCCATTTTTCCGTCGAACAACATTTTATGCATTGACCATTGCGCCAATGAAAGTTTGAAAAAAGGTTCGGTAGACGAAGAGGCAACTTCTTCGGTTTTCGCCTCCTCGTTGGCCTTTTTACCAGTTTCTTTGCAGGAAAGTAACAACAAGGACAACAATACCATTCCCAAAACAGATCCTTGATTAAAAATCTTATTCAATTTCATGTGTGGTATGCGATATTTAGATTTTGATTTTTTATGTTTGCCACGGCATCACAGTCCGAGGCTTCTACGAAGTATCGTGTTTAAATGTAGAAAATTAATTTTATATTTAATAAATTTAGAGAATAAACAATTTCATACATGAATAAATTTTATTACAACGAAGAGCAGGAATCGTATGATGCGATTGTTGTGGGTACGGGCATCAGCGGAGGTTGGGCCGCCAAGGAACTATGTGAGAACGGCCTTAAAACCTTAGTTCTTGAACGTGGCAGAATGGTCAACCATATTGAAGATTATGTGACCGCCAATAAAGATCCTTGGGACTTCCCGAATGGCGGAGAGCCGACGATAGCCGATATTGAAAAACAACCAAAACAGAATCGGACTGGCTACACCACGAACGCGGCAAGTGCCATGTGGTTCGTGAATGATCTAGAACACCCATACAACGAAATCAAACGGTTTGATTGGATGCGTGGCTACCACTTAGGTGGAAGATCTTTGACCTGGGGCCGGCAAAGTTATCGTTGGAGCGACATCGATTTTACCGCCAACCAGCGCGATGGTATCGCAGTCGATTGGCCGGTACGTTATAAAGACATTGCCCCCTGGTATGACAAGGTAGAGGCTTATATTGGGGTAAGCGGAGAGGCATTGAACCTCCCACAATTGCCGGACAGTAACTTCCTGCCCATGATGGA
>JALHST010000157.1 GCA_022865355.1 Maribacter sp.
AAAAAATTGAAACCCCTAAAAGTTATCAAAAACAGTTTCGGGAATAGATTGAAGTTTCCAGATGGTGCCTTAATACAAGATTTGTGTTTGAATCATTAACCCCCAGCGTCCTGCGTATGTTAAGCCTATGAAGTATCCTTGGCATCTTTATCTTATGGCTCTTGTGTACGTGTTTGCCGGCACAATGCATTATATAAAACCGAAAATTTATCTACGTATTATGCCCCGCTATTTACCAGACCATAAATTCCTGGTACAACTCAGCGGTGCTGCCGAGATCATCCTGGGCATTGGGGTCTGCTTTTCCGCTACCAAAAACATTTCGATCTTCTCCATCATATCGATGCTAACCGTATTTTTCCTAGTACATTTTTATATGCTCAAAGGCGAAAAAGAATCGGCAGGTATCGCCAGATGGCTTTTAATTTTAAGGATTCCCCTGCAGTTCGCGCTGATATATTGGGCCTATGTGTATTTGAAATTGTAGGCAAAAAAAGAGGGGCTTTAAAGCCCCCCTCAACTTGGATTAACTCAACTTAAACCAACTAATTAACAACGATCGCCTCGTAAAAGGTATCTTTACCGTCTTTAACTACAATGACATAACCATCTGGGATGGCGGTTTCAAAATTAAAAGCCTTCTGTACGATCATTTCTTTTGAAATGGTCTCGTCATAAACGATCCGATCTTCACTGTCAATTACTTTGATGATCACCTCATTCTGGTCAAGGTTCAAAAGATTAAGAAACACTTTCGCCCCTACTTTCTTAAATACAGGTTTGCTGTTCTCTTTTCTTTTAACGATATCAACGCCATCCTCCCGCACATCAATGGTATAGAGGTACGTCGTTAATTCGTTTTCTACCTTAAAGATATAATCGCCTACTTCCAGGCTCTTTAAATCAAACTTTTTAGCATAGGTACCATCTGACAGGTTCTCTGAAAATATGATGTTATCATTTGCGTCGTAAAATTTGACCATCGTTTCCTTCGACTTTGAATCTAAGGTAAAAACCAAACTTTTTGCTCCAGTATCGCTAGATACAACTAGTTTCGGTTCGTTTGCCATACCATTCATAGTAATGAACATAAAGGCACTTACTGCTGTAAACATTAAAAATTTCTTCATAACATTTGTTTTAGGGTTAATGAATAAATTACAGTACAAACTTACCAGCGATTCCCTGCTCCTACTACATGCGAATTGTCTAATTTATGTTCTATTTTAACCTTAAATCGGGTTAAATAAATGTTAAATGATAATTTTGAACATATTTTAGGTAATTTTGCAAAGATTTTCCATAATTCCCTTATTTAATTTTGTGTTATTAATGAATACTAGAATGATAAAACACAAACCTACATTAGAAGCTATAGAACCTGATTTTGGACATTCATTCACCTATCAAAGATTCGACGAACAAAAAACGAACAAGAACACAATATGGCACTACCATCCCGAAATTGAATTGGTATATGTCAATGGGGGTTCGGGGAAGCGCCAAATCGGTAGTCACATCTCCTATTATACGAATGGCGAATTGATTTTGATCGGCGGCAACATGCCCCATTGTGGCCTGACAGACCATTTGACCGGAAATTTAAGTGAAACCGTGGTTCAGATGAAATCGGATTTTCTTGGAAATGAATTTTTCAATATTCCTGAAATGAAAAAAATACAGGACCTATTTGAAATTGCGAAGGGCGGTATCGTTTTCCAGGGCAAGACCAAAAGAAAAATTGGGGAAAAAATGGAAATTTTGGAATATCAGACCGATTTTCAGCGATTGCTCTCTATTCTGAACATCCTGAATGAACTAGCCAATTCGGAGGACTATAAACTATTGAATGCCGAAGGGTTTTCTTTGGAATCGGAGGTAAAGGACAATGACCGGATCAACATTGTCTTCAATCATGTAAAGAGCAACTTCAAGGAAGAAATTACACTGGAGGAAATCGCCGATATGGTAAGTATGACCGTTCCTTCATTTTGTAGGTATTTTAAAAAAATAACGAACAAGACCTTTGTTCAGTTTGTCAATGAATATCGATTGGTACATGCCTCAAAATTATTGGCCGAAAAACCGATGAGCATCACCGAGGTATGTTTTGAGAGCGGATTTAATAATTTTTCGCATTTCAATAAATCATTTAAAGCCTTTACCGGCCAAAATCCGTCGGAATATCGCAATCAATTAAAGGCGGTGCTACAATAAATGAAGCGTTATTTGGAGAAAAAAATAGCGCTGCAACTACCCAATAGCGACATCGTTTACTACCCCAATTTTCTGGACCTTCCCCTGGCCGATTACTATTTTGCAATCTTCAAGAAAACGATTGCCTGGCAACAAGACGATATAAAGGTGTTTGGCAAGGTGTATCGACAACCGAGGCTCACAGCCCTATACGCCGATAACGGCAAGCCCTACTCTTATTCAAACCTCAGCATGCGACCGCGTGATTTTACCGATGACCTGCTGCAAATCAGGCAAAAAGTCGAGACATTGTCGCATGTTCGGTTCACTCATTGTCTCTTAAATCTATACCGCGATGGACAAGACAGTAATGGCTGGCATGCCGATAATGAAAAATCGCTAGGGAAAAATCCCATTATCGCTTCGGTAAGTTTGGGCCAGGAACGTAGCTTTCATTTAAAACACAAAACCGATCCATCGTGCCATCATAAAATGATCTTGGCGCATGGAAGCCTGTTGATGATGCAAGGCGAGACGCAGCAGTACTGGTTGCATCAAATTCCGAAAACAAAGAAAGTCATCGGGGAAAGGATCAATCTGACTTTTCGGGTCATCAAATAAAAAAATCGGCCTTTGGGACCGATTTTTTTATTTACCCTTGTACTATTTGGTAGGATACTGCCTTTAACATTCAGGTATTAAATGTTAATCTCCTCGCATCCGGTTTCATTACTATAAACTCAAACCGTATGCCATTATTTTTTATTTTGGTCAAAAGTGGCATTTTTATGGTTCAATAACCCAATCCATCGGCACGCCCAATAAAAACTTTCCGAAGACTTCCTAGAATTGCTTCTTTAAATGGCTGTTTCCTTAGAATAGGTCGTTTAAAACCTTGGCCAATCGCAAACCGCCCTTTTCAAGCTGGGATTCAACGGTGTCCCACCAAACATAGCTGTAGCGGTAATAGAGCTTTTCGCCTATTTCGACCGAATCATATAGGGTATTGGCCAGATCTTGGGATTCTGCCACCCAATCAGACAGTGTGCCCGCTTGAATTGCTTTTATTTGTCTTTTGGTCAATTTTGGTAATGATCCAGCCAGTTCGGTATAGCTCAAACCTTGGTCATCTATCATATTCGTATCCCAAATTTTATGCAGATTACTCCCCCTATTGAACCATTGTACCTGTATGTCATTGCCCCCTTTATCTTCGAGTCTGCCTAGATGCATTGGCTGGTGAAGGTCCCCAATAAAATGCACTAACATTTTTAAATAAAAAGCCTTATCGGCCTGTGAGCTGTTCTTGTCCTTGATAATTTTTATACATTCCTGTATCCCGGTAACCAAATCACCGTACGGGCTTGGTTCAACCTCTGAATATCGCTTGTCGGCCGGAATATTCGCAAAGTGCCATGCACTAAATTTGCGAAATACCGAATCTGCCTTGATCTCATCCGCATAATTCGAAACCGATGCCAAACTCTGCCCAAGTAATAGTTTGTCTATGGCCCTCCTGGCTAGGCCAGACAAGTGCTCCTCTGCAACTTCGCCGATTACACGATGTCCGGTTTTTGACCAAAAAGGCACCTTGCCAAAGGCAATTTGGCCAGTAATTAAGAGTAAAAAAGTAATTTTCCTCATATTCACTATTTTGTCCAAAAGTAGAAAAAGGAAATTTAATCTATTGTTAAGAGGGATGGTCTTTAAGTTTATAAGTTTGATATTGCGGTAGAAAAAATAAATATAGTGTTGTTAAAGAACCTGAAATCACCCTTTCTTAGATTTAGTTTGCTAATTCTAGTATCGCTTTTTGTAGGATCGCTTTTATTTTTGCTCAGTGTAAAATGGGGTCTCTGGGGGAAACTGCCAAATGCTAGGGAGCTCTCGGATTTTAAATATCAAAGGGCTTCGGAGGTGTACTCGGCAGACAGTGTGCTTATCGGGAAGTATTATGTATTCGATCGTCAACCTATACCCTTCGAAAAAATCCCAAAACAGTTACTTGATGCCTTGGTGGCCATTGAAGATGAACGATTTTATGACCATTCGGGTATCGATTACCCCAGTCTCTTCCGGGTAGGCGTGAAGACCCTTCTTATGCAAGACCAATCTTCAGGAGGCGGCAGTACACTGACACAACAATTGGCCAAAAATCTCTATCCCAGAAAGGATCGCCCGAAAACCAACCTAACAGTAGATAAGGTCAAGGAAATGATTATCGCCTCCCGTTTGGAAACAATGTATGACAAAAAGGAAATCCTGACCCATTATCTCAATACGGTTTCTTTCGGAGGGAATACGTTCGGCGTCGAAAGTGCCTCCTTAAAGTTTTTTAATAAATCAACCGACGAGCTTACCCTTGAAGAAGCCGCCGTACTCGTAGGGATGCTAAAAGCCACCTATGGATACAATCCAAGGGTTTTTCCCAAAAAAAGTCTTGAAAGAAGAAATCTAGTGCTGCAATCTATGGTGAAAAACGATTATTTATCGCAACAAGCCTATGACAGTATCTCAAAAATTCCTTTAGTGCTCGATTATCGGGAATACAATTATAATGAAGGAATTGCGCCTTATTTTCGGGAAGAGGTGCGCAAACAAATGTTGCTGTGGGGCGAAGAACAGAAAGCCCTGGGCAACGATTATAACATTTATACTTCCGGATTAAAAATTTATACCACCTTAGATTCAAGGATGCAACAACTGGCCGAGGAAACCATGGTGACGCATATGACTTCCCTTCAAAACAGTTTTGAAAAAAGTTATGGCCCAAGCGCCCCGTGGCTGAAAGATAGGAAGCTCGTGGATAAATTGGTACGTAAAACCGATGCCTACAAAAAAATGAAAAACAATGGCTGGCAGGACGCACAAATCATGGATTCGCTTGCTAAAAAAAGGACTATGGTCCTGGCCGATTGGACCGGCGAAAAATCGCGAGAGGCAAGCGTCAGAGATAGCGTGCAACATTACATGAAATTCTTAAATACGGGTTCGTTGGCCATAGACCCTACAACAGGAGCTGTAAAAACCTGGATCGGCGGCGTCAATTTTAAATATTTTAAATACGATCACATCTCCCAGAGTCGGCGTCAGGTTGGCTCTACTTTTAAACCCATAGTGTATACCGCCGCCCTCGAAAGTGGCATCGCACCTTGCACCTATTTTTCGGCCCAGGAAGTAACCTATGAAAATTTGAAAGGTTGGTCGCCTAGTAATTCGGGAGATAAGGATGAGGCCTATCTCAATTATTCGATGGAACAGGCTTTGAGCAATTCGGTCAATACCGTGGCGGTCAAGGTCTTGGAGAAAACGGGCATATTGCAGGTGATGCGACAAGCCAATAAAATGGGCATAACGACAGAGCTACCCAATGAGCCCTCCTTGGCATTGGGAACGGGGGAAATAAAGATTATCGAATTGGCAGGGGCATACGCCAGTTATGTAAACGAAGGAAGGCCCGTGAGTCCGTATTTGATCCAATCCATAACCAATCAAAAGGATTCCGTTTTAACGACTTTTGAGCCTAAAATTGCTTCTGAGGCGGCTTTTTCCGAGGAAAACAGACAAATAATGATCGAAATGATGAAATCAACCGTCAATACTGGGACCGCATCGCGAATTCGATCGACCTATAAGCTAAAAAATGATATGGCCGGAAAAACAGGGACTACGCAAAACAATAAAGATGCTTGGTTTGTAGCCTTAATGCCCCATATTGTGCATATAAGCTGGGTAGGACTCGACCATCAGGAAATCGGGTTTAAAAGTACGAGTTTGGGACAAGGAGCCAATGCAGCTTTGCCCCTATTTGCCCTTTGGATGCAAAAATTAAACAAGGATGCTTCGTTCAATGCCCTGACCAAAGCACGTTTCAAAGCAACAAGTCAGGCTGTTCTTGACAAGCTTGACTGTGAACCTATAAAGAAAGACGGATTCTTTAAACGTCTCTTCAAAAATCCTGACCGAAAAAAAGTCAAGAAATTTAGGTCCAATAATACCTGATTCCAAATTTAGAAAAATTAGTTAAGAAACATTTATTTTCATATCTTTATGATATTATTATAATATCACACAAATATATCGATTATGAAAAATGAGAAAAATCTTCAGCCAGGCTCAGGCTATGTTATGTTATTCTTCGTTTTACTGCTTTTTGTCGGTGGTTTACTCTTATTAATTTTAATAAAGAACTTTTTAGGCGCTATAGGCATGTTGGCCGCATTCCTTATGTTGCCGGGCTTTGTATTGGTCAATCCCAACAGTTCCCGGGTACTGCTCCTTTTCGGGAAATATGTTGGGACTATCAAGGAAAATGGCCTATTCTGGGTGAATCCGTTGTATTCAAAAAGAAAAATATCCTTACGGGCAAGCAATTTTGACAGTGAGCGGTTAAAGGTCAACGATAAACTTGGGAATCCCATTATGATCAGTACCATTTTGGTCTGGCGGGTGACCGACACTTACAAGGCGGCTTTCGATGTAGATGATTACCAAAACTTTGTGCGTGTACAGACCGACGCCGCGGTAAGAAAATTGGCCAGTATGTATCCCTACGACAATTTTGCCGATGAAGGCCTCGATGAGGATATTACCCTTCGTTCAAGCGTCAATGAAGTAAGTGAGGCACTTGAACAGGAAGTCCAGGAACGGCTTTCCATGGCAGGTATAGAAGTATTGGAGGCGCGCATCGGCTATTTGGCCTATGCCCAAGAGATTGCGAACGCCATGCTAAAGCGTCAGCAGGCGACGGCCATTGTCGCCGCCCGTCACAAAATTGTAGAAGGCGCTGTAAGCATGGTTGAAATGGCATTGAAAGACCTTAGCGAAAAACATGTCGTAGAACTTGATGACGAGCGTAGGGCGGCCATGGTCAGCAATCTGATGGTGGTCCTGTGCTCCGACAAGGATGTCACGCCTATTGTCAATACGGGTACTTTAAATCATTAATAATGAGAGTATTCAATGAGACACAACGCTTTGATCAATGGTGGCTAAGGCTATTAAATTTGGGTATTGTGGCCCTACTGCTATACAGTCTATATACCTGGTATGTTTTAAAGGAATCGGTGGGAAATGTGGCCGCGAATGACACTCTTGGGCAGTCGATAACCATTGTAACGATGGTGATTGTCCTGATTTTATTCTTTCTTTTCAAATTAACGACCGAAATTGATGAACGCGGTATCCATTATCGATTCTCGCCATTTCATTTATCAAAAAGAACCATACTCTGGTCCGCGGTGCAAGCCTGCTATGTCAGAACATATATGCCAATAAAGGAATATGGGGGCTGGGGTTATCGTTTCACATTTGGCAAAAATGGAAAAGCCTTAAATGTAAAAGGAAATAAGGGCATTCAATTGGAATTGAAATCAGGGGATAGACTATTAATCGGTACGCAAAAAGAAGCGCTGGCCACGGAAGTAATTCAGCATTATTTTGGTAAGCGGGATTGAAATGAGCTCATGCCTATCTTTTTATGAAGCCCAACACGAGTATGGTATCCCATAGGAAAACTATTTAGAAGGCTTTTGTAGACAAACGTATAGGTTCATGACCTACAAAATAAAAACAAAT
>JALHST010000158.1 GCA_022865355.1 Maribacter sp.
ATTTTCTTATCTAGAACTGCTTTCCCTTTCCCCCTATGGCTATAGATTAATTGCTTCCCTATCTTAAGCATACCTTCCATTTCGTCGCATATAACTTGCTCGACTAAGGGGAGGTCGGTACTTTTTAAACCGAACTACTGGCTATTCAACCAAAAATATCTTCAAAGAAGTTCGCCATGGCCTTCCACGCCCGATTATTGGAACTTTTTTGATAAAACATCCCTTTTTTAGGAAACTGGGCTTGGGGATTGGTAAAGGCATGTCCGGTATGTCCAAAGGCAAGAATTTGCCAATCGGCTTGGCGTTTTGTCAACTCATGGGCTAATTCCTCGAGCTGAGCTGGCGTTCCCAAGGGATCTTCCCAGCCATGCAATATTAAAATGGAAGCTTTTATCGGTCCCGAATAGGTAATTTTTGGGGCATCATAAACCCCATGAAAACTTGCCACTCCTTTAAGAATCGCATTTGAACGTGCAAGATCTAGAACGCATTTGCCACCGAAACAAAAACCGATTGCACCGATCTTTTCGGCATCGACCTGAGGTTTATTTTGTAAAGTGTTCAGGGCCAAGATAATTCTATGCAATAGAAGTGGTCTATCGGCATTCAATTCATCCATCAAGAGTTGGGCTTCCTCCGGTGTGTTGGCCCGTCTGCCCTTGCCATACATATCGATAGCAAAACCCACATATCCCAATTCGGCCAACTCCTTGGCTTTATTGATTTCAAATTGTGATTGCCCTCGAAAGGTGTGGGCAACCAACACCCCTGGTTTTTTGGTGGCCGTGGTAGTATCCCAGCAGATAAATCCTTCGAAGATCTTACCAGATTCGGGTGAAGTATATTGTATTGCTTCGGTTTGAATCATCCTATAAATTTATACTATTCAAACCAAAGAGGCTTACTTAAATTGTACTCATATTATTGAACAAGTAAGGTGATTCATAGAAATTCAATGCGTCTTGGGAGAATACCTATTTCAAGTTTGGTCGATAAAGTTATCCAACCAAGCTCAGGGTACATTCCAATATACGCAAGACGTGCTCGAACAGTATTTTTAAAAAGTTATGGGCAAAACATGCTTACATGTACTTTGAAAGAAACTTGAAAAACTCCTTTTTAAGATCGGCATAGATTTGACGTTGTTTTTCCATTCGTGTCCTGAATTCCATATGTTGTTTGACCAATGCAACGTCTAGCGAATCTTCCATCGTTTCGCTTTGCCCGGCGAGCCGTATTTCATATTGTTCAATAGCCTCTAGAAGGTCTTCGATTACCCCGCCATGAATAATGAGTTCATTTTGGAAATGCTCCAATTGTTTCAATACATCTTTGGCGGTCCATCTCGTTACCAGTTCACTCAATCTATTCTTAAAAAACTTGAGTTCATCTTGCCAAAAATACAGTTCACGTCGCCACATTTCATGCTCAAAATGTAGATTCGCATTGTATATAATTTCTTTCTCCATGATATTTTATTTTAAAAGGTCAAACTATTTTTTATCCTTCGACTTCAAAAGTATTTGAATTTAAGTTTCCGAAAAATGATGTAGGTCATTTCAGGGTCTTTCCAGTTGTCTTTATTTTGAGGCAAATACATAAGAATGGAAATAAGACACCTATTTAAATCCCTATTTTATTTTGCGATACTGGCAGCTTTGCTTGCCTTGGCAAGTTGTGGACCGGTGGTCATTACCTCAAGGGTCGATAATCCGCCGCCTCCCTGGTTTTATCCCAACCGTCTAGAAATCGTTCGGTATGTTTACTTTCCCGAATACAATTTTTATTATGATCTTTCGGCCCGCACCTACCTGTATCTTGATGCGGGCATGTGGGTCCGGCACAGCGTATTACCGCCACAATATCGCAATATCAATCTAAATCGCTCGCGCTATGAGCGCATCCGAAATTACGGTGACGAAAATATTTCGCGATACCACGAGGAACATAATGCCAATCGGGGTAGGAGCAACCAAACAACTAGAACCGTTCGAAGGAACAATTGATGCTTAATGAAGCAACTCAAATGCCTGCTTTGCCATTTCCAATTCTTCATTCGTCGGAATCACCAAAATTTTAACCCTAGAGGTAGCCGCGTTGATTTCACGAAAGGTGCTTGATTTTGCTTCATTTTTCGTATCGTCCAACTCAAGACCCAGGAAATCCATGTCCTCGCAAACAAGTTTGCGCAACACACTTGAATTTTCGCCTATTCCGGCCGTAAAAATGATGGCATCGAGGCCGTTCATGGCAGCGGCGTACGCCCCGATATATTTTTTTATACGATAGGCGTTCATATCAAGGGCCAATTGGCAGTCTTTGTTTCCATTTCGGGCTTCGGTCTGAATATCTCGCAGATCACTATAGCCCGTTAAGCCCAGCATGCCACTTTTTTTGGTAAGGCATGTATTGACCTGAGACAATTCATAGCCCAGTGTGTCGACAAGATAGAATATGATGGAATGGTCGATATCCCCACTTCGCGAACCCATAATAAGTCCGTTTGAAGGTGCAAATCCCAAACTATGGTCCACACTTTTTCCATTGACGACGGCCGTCATACTGCATCCGTTGCCCAGATGAAGGGTAATGATCTTTGTGGCAGTTTTGTTCAGGTAAGTAATCGCTTTTTCCGCAACATATTTGTGGCTCGTACCATGAAAACCATATACCTTAATGCCGTATTCGTCAAAAAATCGATTCGGGATCGCATATTTCCGAGCTTTTAATGGTATCGTCCGATGATAGGCCGTATCGAATATGGCTACTTGCCTTGCATGGGGAAATAACCGCTCTGAGATTATAATGCCCTCAAGATTATGTGGATTGTGCAGTGGGGCAAGTTTTGCGTTGTAC
>JALHST010000159.1 GCA_022865355.1 Maribacter sp.
TGCCTGTACGAATAGGATGCAGGCGCCACCATTTCCCATCTTGGAAAACGAATATAGGCAACCTAACACCAAAAGTTTTGAATTTTCAGAGCCCGACACTTTAACATTTACCACCCAGGATGCTGCCAAGATCAAGGCCCTACCTTCAATAAAATTCGATTGGGCAAAGCTGCCCGCGAAAGCATTTGATATTGGAATACCATATAAGCTAAAGAAACCCTTAGCCACCAAAGTACTTGATTGGAAGAATTTACCCGCTACTCCTTTCAATTTAGACAGCCTCCCTGTTAATGAATTAAAGGTAAAGGTCACATCTTTGGGAGTTCCCACGATGTCAAAGGCCGGGTATCCCGCCTCCATTGCCAATACCACCCGTGGTGTCATGGGCGTGGATTTCAACTTTGGCCTGCCCGGGGCGCCACATAGCCTTTTAAAGAATAAGACCGGAATGCTTTGGTTCGGCACTACAGGGAGTATCGCCAAATATGATTCCGAGAATATTGAAATCTATGGTTCCGAACAAGGCCTGGATATTGGCGTAGTCTATAGCCTCTTTGAAGATTCTAAAGGGCGTTTATGGGTGGGCAATACCAAAAACACCATTACCGTAATCGACCTCGAAGCTCAATTGGTCTTTGAACTATCAAGTTCTTTCGAATTGGGTACGATCTATGGTATTATGGAAGCCAAAGACGGTACCTTTTGGTTCTCGAACAATGGCTATGGTTATAACAACATTGATTTGGGACGTAAAACGATCCGACAATTCGATACCGACCACGGCCTGTTGAATACTTTTACCATCACCCCGTTCCAAGATCGCGACGGACTTATATGGCTTTCCACTGCCGAGGGAATCAATATTTTGAGTTTAAAAGAAGGAACGAATAGGACCTTGACCACACAAAATGGTCTGCTGTCAAATGTTACCGTTGCTTTTTTCCAAGATCAAGAGGATAGATTATGGATTGGGAACGTACTAGGTGTCAGCATCGTTAACGGTTCTAAAACCGAAATTTCCTACTTTACCGAAGAGCAGGGCCTTGATGGGATCGGACAAATTACCGATATCTTTAAAGACCGAGTAGGCAACCTTTGGATAGGATCTGACAATGGGATGCTCTTTTCCTATTCAGAGCCTTCAGCAACCCTTGAAAGATATGTTATTTCCAATAATAGGTCACAAGTTGTCTACAACACATTGGAAGATGCCCAAGGACAGATATGGACGGCCATTGTGCAAGGCGGGGTGTATAAAATAGACCCTAACAATGGGCGGCCTGGAAATTTCACAAGCAATGATGGCCTTGGGAACAACGCATTTTGGAGCACCTTGGAGGCCAAAGATGGAAAAATTTGGTTGGGAAGCTACGGGGGCATTGATATCTATGACCCAGAAACCAGGACCATAAAACATCTAGGAAAAGAGCAAGGCCTTGTGAGCGATCGCGATGCTCGACTTATCGAAGATTCCCAAGGAAGGATCTGGAGCTGTGGGAGTTCTTTGGGAATCAGTATTATTGACCCAAAAAAAGAAACCATACAGCATCTTACCGGATCTCAAGGGCTGGAAACCAATAGTATCTCTACAATTCTTGAAGTTGAAAATGGCATCTTTTGGCTGGGGGGACCAGAAGGCGAAATCCTTACCGTGAATCTCGCAAATTCCGATTTTAAATATTCCTTGCCGACCAAGGCCGAATTGGTCTTCAAAAACAATATCATGGTCAAGGATGAAAATGGCTTAATTTGGATTGGCGGATTGGGATCAGGAATCCAAAAAATCGACCCAAAAAACAATACCAGGGTGTTGTTAACCGAAGCCGAAGGCTTGATCTCAAATCAAGTCTTTTCCTTGGCACTAGGCGGTGCAGATAGTATTTGGGCCGCCACCGATAAAGGGGTCGTAAACATCAATTTGACTGCCAATGAACTCACCACCTTTACCACTGCCGAAGGATTGGGCGCCAATGATGTGTATGCTGTGAAAGCACATAAGGGAGAAATCTTTACTGGAACCTCAAAAGGACTTACCATCATAAAGCCAATGATGCAAGACCAAGAGCATCCCTATTACATGGTAAGGACCTACGGGAAATGGCAGGGTTTGAATTTTGTTGACTTTGCGGAGAACAGTTTTAGCTTCGACAAAAACAGCCGGTTCTGGGCAGGTGTTGATGCGCAGATCCTTACCGTAATGGATCCTTTTAAAGGAGACACCGTTGCCTATCAAACCTTCATTACAGGAATCAATATATTGGACCAAAAACAAAACTTTACTAAAGTTGACCTTCTGAAAGAAAAAAGAGCCGTCATTGATACCCTATTACTCTCCACCGAAGAGCGCACGTTGTTAGACAATGCGATGGCCAAGGATACAGGATATCTGGCCCAAAACAACATCGAATGGAAATCAGTTGAAGGCCCCTATGGCATTCCTGTTGGTTTGACCCTTCCGCATACGCAGAATTATTTGAGCTTTGATTTCACCGGAATGCAATTCAGCAATCCTGACAAAAGGGTGTATCGCTATTTTTTAGAGGGCATTGACAAAAATTGGGGACCCATCTCGGATAAGGCGATTAGTGAAAATTATAGGGACTTGCCCCCTGGGGATTATACTTTTAAGGTGGCCTCCAAAGGTTTTAATGGGGTCTGGAGCAAACCAACCGAATTACAATTTACAATTCTACCGCCCTGGTGGCGAACCTCTTGGGCCTATGGTCTTTACGCTTCCCTATTCATATTGGGGCTGGTAGGTGTGGATCGAGTTATGCGCCAACGGATCAAGCAAAAAGAACGTGAACGATCACGTGATAAGGAATTGGCCCAAGCCAAGGAAATAGAAAAGGCGTATTCTGAATTGAAAAACACCCAATCCCAATTAGTTCAATCCGAAAAAATGGCCAGTTTGGGGGAACTCACTGCTGGCATTGCCCACGAGATCCAAAACCCCTTGAATTTCGTGAATAATTTTTCAGAAGTCAATTCGGAGCTGATCGCCGAAATGAAACAGGAATTGGAAAAGGGCAACCTTAAAGAAGTAGCAAGCTTGGCACATGACATTGACGAAAATGAAAAGAAAATAATTTTCCATGGCAAACGGGCCGATAGCATCGTAAAAGGGATGTTACAACACAGTCGTAGTAGCAGTGGGCAAAAAGAACCTACCGATATCAACGCCCTAGCCGATGAATATTTGCGTCTGGCCTATCACGGGTTGCGGGCCAAGGATAAGTCGTTCAATGCCACCATGAAAACCGATTTTGACCCAACTATGGGCAAAGTAAATGTCATTCCGCAGGAAATGGGTAGGGTCATCTTGAACCTCATTACGAATGCATTTTATGTAGTACAAGAGAAAAAGAAACAAATCGGCGAGGGCTATGAGCCAACGGTTTCAGTAAGTACCCAAAAGAAGGGCGACAAAGTGGAAATCTCCGTCAAGGATAATGGCAATGGTATCCCCAACAGCGTGAAAGATAAGATATTCCAACCCTTTTTTACTACCAAACCTACCGGACAAGGCACGGGATTGGGCTTGAGTATGAGTTATGACATCGTTACCAAAGGGCATGGGGGCACCCTTAGCTTGGAAACGAAAGAAGGAAAAGGAACAACATTTACCATATCATTACCTTATGATCTATTAAAAACCGCTAAAAAGAAGTAAATTAATAATACCTAAAACCAACACCCTATGAAAATATTGGTTGTAGACGACGAACGTGACGTACAATTGCTGTTTCAACAACGCTTTCGGAAAGAAATTAAGAGCGAGGCGCTCCAATTTGTATTTGCCTTTTCGGGCGAAGAGGCACTACATGCCCTTCGTGATATGGAGCACAAAGCCGTACTGATCTTGTCAGATATCAACATGCCGGGCATGAGCGGTTTGGAGCTCTTGGAAAAAATTCGAAAGGATTATGACAAGCCGCCACCATTGGTCATGATGATCACGGCCTATGGAGATCAAGACAACCGCGATATCGCCGCACGCTTGGGCGCGGATGATTTTTTAACCAAGCCTTTGGACTTCTCCCTATTAAAAGATAAACTCACAACACTTACCTAATGGCAAAAATATTGGTAGTCGATGATGAGACCGATCTAGAGGTCCTCATCAAACAAAAATTTAGGAAACAGATCCGGCAAAACGAGTACGAATTCGTTTTTGCGATCAATGGGAAGGATGCCTTGGAAAAACTCCTAGACCAACCTGAAATGGATCTGGTACTAAGCGACATCAATATGCCCGAAATGGATGGCCTGACCCTGCTCACCAAGCTGAACGAACTAAATCCGTTGCTAAAATCGGTAATCGTCTCGGCCTATGGCGATATGCAGAACATACGTACCGCAATGAACCGCGGTGCCTTTGATTTTATCACCAAGCCCATCGATTTTGAGGATCTTACCATCACCGTAGAAAAGACCTTAAAGCATGCAAAGCAACTCAAGGAAACCCTGAAGGCCATTAAGGAGAACAACATCCTAAAAATGTATGTTGATGAAAACGTGCTCTACTTTATGGGTGGAAAGGAATACGAATCCACCATCATGGCAAACGAGAACATAGAAGCTACCGTGATGTTTATAGACGTCTGTGGCTTTACGGCCATCAGTGAAACCACCCCGGCCGATGTGGTTGTGAAGATGCTGAACACCTATTTCGAAGTAATGGTTAAAGAAATCATCGCACAGGAAGGCCATGTAGACAAATTCATCGGTGACGCCATCATGGCGGTTTTTCGGGGGGAATATCACCTGGATCGTGCCATAGATGCCGCCTTGGCAGTGCGGCAACAAATCGGAAAACTCCCGGAACCCAAGGGAATTTCAGGGTATACCCCCAAAGTGTCCATTGGGATAAAAAGTGGTGAGATGATTTCCGGAAATCTGGGTTCAGTTAGTTTAAAACGGTTGGATTATACCGTCATAGGCGATACGGTAAATACCGCCGCGCGGCTTCAAGACGCCGCACAACCAAATCAAATATTGATTTCGAAGGACTGTTACGAAAATGTGAAGGAAGCGTTTCAATGTAAAAAAATCGGGGATATCGCCATGAAAAACAAGGCACAGACCCTAATGGTATATGAAGTGTTGGAATAACCGAGCATGATAAGATACCAGATTGGATCCTCAAATCGGCATGCACTTAGAAGGGTTCTATCTTAAATCATTCTATTCACTAGCACCCTTTACGAATATTCAATAGGCTTCTTTTGGAATTTATTCCTTGCCATTACCTTACAGTCAAAAACCGGCCACCCCTACCCTATTTCTACCCGGACAATTGCCTAGTTATCCCCTAAAATCGAGTAATTTTGCCCAATGGTCAAAAATGTACAGATCCGACTCACTTTAGAAGAGGAAGCCCAAGCGGGATATCTTAAAAAAAAGGTGGCCAAATACCTCTCGCTTTCCGAAGACGATATTACTTTAAAAATAATTCGAAGATCGATCGATGCCCGTAAACCGGCCATTGTCATTAATTACAAGCTGGCCGTTTTTGTTGGGGAAGGCATGCCGAAAGAATCCACCTATACTTTTAACTATAAAAATGTTGAAAAAGCAAAACCCATACATATTATCGGCTTCGGGCCGGCCGGCATGTGGGCTGCCCTGCGCTGCCTTGAACTTGGGTACAAACCCATCGTCTTCGAACGGGGTAAAAATGTACAGGACCGTCGTAGGGACCTAAAGGCCATCAACCAAGACCATATCGTCAATGAGGACAGCAATTATTGCTTTGGGGAGGGGGGTGCCGGCACCTATTCCGATGGAAAATTATACACCCGTAGTTTAAAGCGCGGGGATGTGCGTCGCATTTTCGAAAGTTTGGTATACCATGGTGCAAACGAAGAAATATTGATCGATGCCCATCCCCATATCGGCACCAATAAACTGCCTAAAATAGTTCAGAATATTCGGGAGACCATTCTCAAACAAGGCGGAGAAGTTCATTTTAATACGAAAGTGACCGATTTTATCATAAAGGATGATCGCTTGCTGGCCATCACCTTGCATAATGGGAAGGAACTGCCTGTCGAGCGCGTTATTCTCGCCA
>JALHST010000160.1 GCA_022865355.1 Maribacter sp.
CTATCTTGAATAAATTATCCGCTTTTGCTTACAGAAAGTAAATAGCCGAAATCTGAAATACCCTGTTCTTGGAAGATTGATCCTTGATCGCATTGACAACCCCGGCATTAAAACGCGCCTGAAAATAGAAATTGTCATCTAACCGATATCCTGCTCCAATTGACAGCCCAAAATCCAGTCCGTTTGATTCTGAATAACCATTACCGAAACCCTGGTCATTTCCTGCCAAATTATCCGATAATAGCACACTAACTTGGGGGCCGGCCTCAATATACAATTCGTCCCACACATTGTACTTGGCAACTACGGGGATGGTCAGATACCAAAAATTAAGATCATTTTGATAAAAACCACCGCTGCCTTGCAAAGAAATTAGCGCTTCCGGTTGGATCATGAATACATCACTAACAGGTATCTCCAAGACCCCACCAATGTGAAATCCAGGCTTCGTGTCATAACTATAGGCGGCATCCCCACCTAGAGAACTTAAATTGAGTCCTGCTTTTGCACCAAAACGTATATCCTGGGCATTTAAATTAAGGGCGGTACAAAGTATCGCCGTGGTCAAAAAGAAGAATTTATTTTTCATGATATAGTTGTTTCTAGGTTAATAGAATCAAATATAAAGAATTAGTCGTTCCAATTGCCTAGTTTATTTGGACATCTTCATATAAAATCATTAATAATCCGTTCGTTGAAAACGTTCTTTATGCCCTCGCAAAATAATTGAATATCAAACACATAGTGACATTCGGCACTTTCGAAATAATTATATTATTTTCCCAAGTTATTAGTGAACTATCTTTGCTATATGAATTGGGAACAAGCGCTTGAGGATTACCGCCACTATTTAAAAATCGAACGGGGATTGGCCATCAATTCGATCAACAGCTATAGTCTCGACATCGAAAAATTGATCCATTTTTTAAGGGACAAAACCATTTTAGAAAATCCCGGCAGCATTGAAAAGGCTACGGTTCAGCAATTTATTTATGAAATCGCAAAAATGGTCAATCCACGTTCACAGGCCAGGATTATTTCGGGATTGAAAAGTTTTTTTAAATATTTGGTCTTCGAGGGATACCGCAAGGATAACCCTATGGATCTGATAGATTCGCCTAAAATCGGCAGGAAGTTACCCGATACCTTATCAGAATCCGAAATTAACGACCTCATCAAGGCCATTGATCTTTCGAAACCCGAGGGTGAACGCAACAGGGCGATGTTGGAAACCTTGTATGGTTGTGGTCTGAGGGTCTCCGAACTAATTGGGCTACAGATATCGGATTTGTATTTTGAGGAAGATTTTATTAAAGTGACCGGGAAGGGAGATAAACAGCGTTTTGTGCCCATTAGTCCAATCAATAAAAAATATATTAACCTGTATCAAAAGGAGGTCAGGGTACATCAAAACATTCAAAAAGGGTATGAAGACATTCTCTTTTTAAACCGAAGGGGGAGGCAGCTTACGCGTGCCATGGTTTTTACGATTATCAAGCAGTTGGCCGTAAGCATAGGGCTAAATAAAAGTATAAGTCCGCATACCTTTCGACACTCCTTTGCCACGCATTTGCTTGAAAATGGGGCCGATCTTCGAGCGATACAGCAAATGTTGGGGCATGAAAGTATAACGACTACCGAAGTATATATGCATGTTGACCGTCGTTATCTTTCCGAGGTCATGAACAAATTCCATCCAAGAAAATAAAACTATCTATTCAATTGCAAAGTGGGTAGGGCCGTGTCTTTTTAGAACGAACCTTTCGGAAACGCCCTCAGTCCTAGAGCCCCGGGACTGTGCCCGTAGAATGGCAGCCCTTTAAAGGTTGTTGGGATGATGCAATAAGAACCCTAACCTCATGATTCGGCATCTCACTTTGTAGGTCGAAGATTTGACAAAGTACCCATGCGGATTATAAGTGCTTTGTCATTCTTTTGTGCTAATCCTTAAAGGCACTATAATCTTTTTTATAAGGTCTAATGATCAATCGGGCCTCACGGTCGAAGCGTATATAATTGTACACCCAATTGATAAAGACCACTATTCGGTTTCGGAAACCGATAAGGAAAAATAGATGTACGAACATCCAAACGAACCAAGCAAATACGCCTTGAAATTTAGAATGGGGCAAATCGACCACGGCTTTATTTCTTCCAATGGTGGCCATACTACCTTTGTTCTTGTAAGAGAAAGGTTTTAGTGGGGTACCCTCCAAAAGACGCACAATGTTTTCGCCCAGGTTTTTGCCCTCTTGTATCGCAGGCTGGGCCATCATTGGCAGGCCGTCGGGAAAATCGGCCGTTACCATACACGCAACATCCCCGATGGCAAAAATATCGGTATGGCCCTCAACTTGATGAAATTCGTTCACTTTGACCCGATTGCCCTTTGCTACTAAGTCCTGGCCATCGAGTCCGCTGATCAAGGCGCCCTTTACCCCTGCCGTCCAGATTAAAGTCGCCGATTCAAAGGTCAGATCGGGGATGTTGGTCGTAATTGTTTTACCATTATAGCCAACAACGCGGGTATTCTTCCAGATTTGTACGCCGAGCTCATCGAGAAAATCCTCCGCTTTTTCAGAGGCCTCCCCGCTCATCTCTTTAAGAATGCGCTCGCCTGACTGAATAAGATTGATCTGCACACGCCGGGTATCTAGATCGGGATAATCCTTGGGAAGAATTCCTTTTTTGATTTCCGCCAAGGCCCCTGCCAATTCAACACCCGTAGGGCCGCCACCGACAATCACGAAATTCATCAAGGCGTCCCTTTCATGCATGTCGTCGGTCAATAAGGCCTGTTCAAAATTTTCAAGTATCAAACTGCGAAGGTTAAGTGATTGCGGTATGGTCTTCATGGCCATACTATTCTTCTCTATTTCCTTATTGTCGAAAAAATTAGTTTTCGAGCCCGTGGCCAGTACCAAATAGTCATAGGTCAATTCTCCAATATTGGTTCGAATCAATTTTCCCTTGCGATTGACACTCAATACTTTTGCCAATCTAAAAAAGAAGTTGGGAAAATCCTTTAGGACTTTTCGTATGGGATACGCAATTGAATCGGGCTCCAAGCCGCC
>JALHST010000161.1 GCA_022865355.1 Maribacter sp.
ATTACCACAAGTACAATTTCTCCAACGGCATAGCGTAGGTATTTTAAAGGCTTGTTATTATTTGCTAGTTTTTTACGGATTTTTCTGAAGAAGTTGATCATAGAAAGGGAATAGTTGGTTGTACTACCCAAGATACAGAATTATCTAACGCACGAGTATTATGATAAATATTGAGGAATAAACAGACCATCACATTGCAGATAGGACAGAGGTGCTTTCGATTAAGCTGTAACTTTCCCATTAAAATCAGTATAAAAAAGGCATGAAATACATAATAATCAGGTATTTAATCGGTTATGTAATTATACAACCCTAAATCCATCTTGTTGCAAATCAACCCAAACAATAACCTACCCGTATTGCGATTGAAATTTTTGGCAGGGGCTATGATTGTAATTAGCGCGCTTTTTGCCTTGGCTAAAAGTGTGGGTAATCCCATATCAGCTTCTGAGTCGGAAAATGCAATCTCAATCGACCTGTCAAAAAATAATTTAGTTGATCTAAAAAAGGCAGCGCTATATAAATTGCAACAACAAGAATTGAAGACAGCCCTTCAAGCCTATTTTGATCAGGCCATCGCATCAGGAGACATAGTGGGTGCAGGGGTAAGCATCGTACGGGGAGATTCAATCGTGATTTCCGATGGATTCGGCAAAAGAAATATTGAAACAAATGAGGGCGTTGATGGCCAAACCGTATTTAGACTCGGATCCCTGTCGAAAGGGTTTGCCGGCATATTGGCTGCCGATTTAGTAAATGAAGGGGAATTACATTGGGAAGATAAAGTGAGCGATTATATCCCAGAATTTCATTTGGGAGAACGAAGTGCTATCGATAAAATTACGCTGGCCAATATTTTATCACATACTTCAGGGGCACCCTACCATAGTTATACCAATCTGGTTGAGGCCGGATTGCCATTGACAGATATTGCCAAACGCTTTAGGGATGTACAGCCCATCAGTGATCCCGGGCTGAGCTATAGTTATCAAAATGCCCTGTTTGCACTCTCTGGTGAGATGTTTTACAAAGCTACTGGTCAGGATATCAAAACCTTATTGGAAAATAAACTTTTTAAGCCACTGCAAATGTGCTCCACCACCATGGATCACGAAAACTTGATGCATGCAGAAAATGTGGCCATACCCTATTCAAAAAGACTAAACAAGTGGAATCCCAAACAAATTACGAATCATTACGATAACGCCATTGCGGCTGGGGGTATTAATTCAAGTGCTCTTGATATGGCCAAGTGGATGCGACTTTTACTGGGGCATAGCCCGGAGATCATGGCCAAGTCGGTATTAGAGGAAGCTTTTAACCCATTTATTGAAATTAAAGGCCACCATAAATATTACCAGCGCTGGCCGGGTCACATAGCAACGTATTATGGCTTTGGGTGGAGGATCCATAAATTTGTAGAGGACGATTCCCATCAGGAAAAAACGATTTGGCACCACGGGGGCAGCGTCAACGGTTATAGAAATGAAATCGCCATTTACCCGAATGCCGATCTTGGGATCTGTGTTCTATTAAACAATAATTCCAATATCGCAAAAACAGTTATCCCGGACTTATATAAAATCGTTCAAAACGTTTACAACCAGAACGCTAGGCAAATTGCATTGAACAACAGTCCTAAGACCACCCCGCACCTTTAAACATAATTAATTAAAATCACGGGCACCACTTATTACAGTACATTTCTATTATCCAACCAATGTTGTATTAGCACATCGTTATTGGAAATATCCACAAGATGGAATTTAGAAAAACTATTAAAAACCCTTGAAGCTTTTAGAGGTTCCATACAAACCGATCCCGGCGAAAAGTAGTTGGAATGTATCAAAAACAATTCGCCATTCCGTTTTAGAAGATAGCCCACATGCCCCGTGTCAAAGCCAATAAAATAAAGTCCTTCTTGGGTCAATTGTTTGATTTCCTCAAAGGCTTTTTCCGGATTTCCCTGCACAACGCTATAAATAGGAGAGCCGCAACTAATGACCTTGGCTTCGTCTATAGGTGATTTTTGTGCCAATTTATAGCGATCAAGTTTTATGCCCATATCACGCAGCGTGGTCGAGATAAAATAGCCACAGGCAATTTTGCCCTGGTTCGGTACAGCGGTATGGCCCCCAAAACTCCATGGAGTACCATACCAATGGGGAATAATCTGATCTACCAAATGATTTGTGAATGCTACCTTTATGCTGTCCAATGAAATATCTCCCATCCGAAGCCCTTCGCCCAATTGTTTTCGAAGTTGACCAATACCAGCTTTCGTATTCTCGTAGGAAACGGTATCCAAACCCGATTCGAGATTTAATTTTAACCGTTCGTTGAACTCCATAGTTTTGAAAATAGGCATAAGCCTTTCATCAACGACTCTATTTTCTAAGGCAGAATCTGTGTTGGACGGCATTTCGTTTTCGAATCCGAAAAGCAATAATATGTAAAAAAATAACATAGCAAATTGTTTATAAATGGATAATCATCTTTAATACGTAACGTACTATTCGAAATTGAATTACATCAGAAACGTTAAATTTTAAAAGGTATTCGGCATGTCCAAATATCAGATCGTAAGGTTGACCGCCCACCAAACTTCATAATCGTTGGGCAATAGTGGTCGATAGCTCTGATACCCTTGGTCCGCCATTCTAATTCCAATAATTTCATTCTTATCATCACGTACATAACCCATGAAAATAAAGGAATGTCCAAATGGATCAAAATCTTTTTTGTTTACGCCCCGTACCACTTTTTCATAGTCCTTTCTGTGTTTCCAAACTTGCATAAGTGCACCGGGCCTGAGTTTGCCACTCCATATCCCGAACCAATCGACCAGCGTACCCATACCGGCGTATGCGATGGCACCGGCATTGCCTTTACCTCGGTATTTTATCGGCAGGCTTCGCCACCCATTATGCGTGCCCGAGGCAGATACATAAAGATAATCGAACACCTCTCTTGGCGTATAGTATTTTGTGGCCATACTATCGGGAAGATCTTCATACACCGCATGACCGTGAATTTCCTCGTAGGCTTTCTCAAAACGGGCTTTACTAACTTCAAGGCAATGACCGCCGGGCAACTTATTATTACTGTTTAGATAATTTTCCACAATTTTATCGGCGACAGCGCTTATTGCCATAGAAGAACCAAGCAATCCAGGGTCTTTAGGTAGGATAACCTGTGATAAAATTTCGCTTTCCCCTTCGACTTTGAAGATTTGAGTCAATGAATCGCTCGAATTGGATATTATTTGCGCATTTACCGTGGGCTCAATCAAAATCCCGAAATGGTCATCCAAACCGTAGTCTTTTGCTGAAGTGCCTGCTCCGATATCGTCACTTCCGATAGAAAGCCCGGATGGTTGATCAGTCCCAATTATTTTTGTTTTCTCATTCAGGTTTTTTGTAGACGTACAGCCCAAAACAAATATGCACAAAAGCAACAGGAATATGCAGGAGACCAATAGCCTCCTGTGCATACCTATTACCTTCAATGTTTTGCTATTCATACCTATACCTTTTTAGCGGAGTTTTCGGCATGGGATTCACCCAACCAATTATACACCTAATGCATCAATTTCTGGAATTCCAACGAAACTGCAAAAACGAAGACAAATGTAGGGCAACTAGGCCATTTTTTCTATATAATATTAATACGCGGAGCAATTAAGATTAGAATAACCACTTTCTCAATCTCTCCATTGGCATATTTTAAATACTGTCCAGTTTTATTTTCGGTAAGGAGTTGTTTGCGGATTTTACGAAAGAAGTTGATCATGGGAAGTATTGGCTAGTTGTTCTTTCCAAGGTACTGAATTATTGGCCTGCAGATAATCAACCCCAAAATAGTACAATAATTGCGGCGTCTTTTACAAGGCTTCTTTCAACCCCGCAATCAATTGATCAATTTCGGCCATGGTGGTATAATGCAGAAAGGAAAGCCGTATTACACCAGGTTGCAATGGAATATTCATATCCATCAGAGGCCGAACGGCATAGAAATTGCCCATGCCCAACATCAATTTATGCCGGGTCAAGGTAGTATACACCGCCTCAATACTTTTGTTTCGGGGAATAATCGAAATCGTAGGGGCCCTTTCCTGGGTGCTAGTGGGCCCAACGATCCGGACATCTTCACGGGACCGCAAAAAAGAAAGCAAGCGCCCTAACAAGAGTTGCTCATGTTCATGGAACAACTTATTTAAGGCCCTGCTTCTCTCAGAAGGTACCGCGGGCTCCTTAAAATGATGGTCATAAACCGCATCTAAATAATCTAAAATGCCGCTTACCACCCCGATTTGGGCGTGATCCGGGCCGGCCGGGGTAATCATACTTTTTGTCATGCCCTCCTTGAAAAAGTGCGATTGGTTTTCCATCTTTTCTATCAAACCTTGCTTTACATACATCAGCCCCAAATGGGGCCCAAAGGTCTTGTACAATGAAAAAAGATAAATATCGGCCCCCAGTGTTTTCAGGTCCGGGAAACCATGTGGTGCCGCGGCCACCCCGTCTACTACACAGAGGGCCCCATGGGTATGCGCCATTTGACTGATTTCGGTGACGGGGTTCATATAGCCGATGACATTCGAACATTGGGGAAAGGCCACCATCTTCGTCCGTTTCGAAAATAGGCCTTCCAAGGTATCCAAGTTCAATAGGCCCGTTTTCCGATCTACATGCCACTCTACAATTTTAATTCCCCGGTCTGCCAAGCGTCGCCAGGCACCGGCATTGGCCTCATGGTCCTGGCACGAAACAATGATCTCGTCCCCGTCTTGCCACATGGGTCGCATGGCATTGGCCAACACGTAGACATTTTGGGTGGTCGACGGGCCAAAATGAATTTCGGAAGCATCCACATTCAGGTAGTCGGCCATCCGCTGATACGAGGCATCCATCAATTCCCCGGCCAGCATGGAAGCGGGGTAGGGATAGTAGGGCTGCACCTTGTTTTTCATATAAAAGTCGGTGAGCCGCTTAATAACCTGTATACAAGGGTATGATCCGCCTGCATTTTCGAAAAATGCCCAGCCCTGTAGGGAAGGTTCGGTAAAAGCGGGGAATTGTGCACGTACAAAGGGTAGATCAAGTTTCATAACGGATGGGAATTTTTTAAATGGTGGTGCCTTACAGCGATGGTTTGGTTCATTCAGAATACGCATTCCTAAGATACGGAATTAATATTTTGCTCGCATGTTTGAATTTAAGATAGCTCGCTCATTTTTTGTGGCAATGGGCACGGGTCAGGCCAAATAGGTAATATATAATTCGTTCAAAAAAGCGGGGAATCTAGATTGAGCCATGAAATTAAATTTTAGGGTCCTTTTGGAATACTTCGCATTTTGTAATGCCATCTAGATTTCTTTTTTTAACGACGCATCGCTTATAAATTCAGGAAATTAGCGTAGTTTTAGTAGGCTAAGATGTGCACTTTTAAGTGTCCACGAAGTCTTAACGAACATAGTACTATGAATTTAAAAATAAACGATCAGGACCATGAAGTAGACGTCGATCCCGCAACCCCATTATTATGGGTCATCCGCGAACAATGTGGCTTGACGGGAACAAAATTCGGTTGTGGCATTGGGCAATGCGGGGCTTGTACGGTACAGCTCGACGGAGTGGCCGTACGATCCTGCCTTACCCCGGTGCAGGCAGCGGTCGATAAAAAGATTACCACCATCGAAGGCATTGCACCCAGCAGCACTGAATTACACGCCTTACAGCGCGCTTGGATCGAGGAGCAGGTTCCCCAATGCGGGTATTGCCAGTCGGGACAGATCATGTCGGCACATGCGTTGTTGCAGAACAATGTGGCGCCAACCGATGAAGATATCGACCAGGCCATGAGTGGTAATATTTGCCGTTGTGGCACCTATTCCCGGATAAAAAAGGGAATTAAAAGGGCATCAGAGGAATTGGCCTTCGTTTCACCTTCAAAAACAGAAAGTCATGGGTAAGTGGACAAGAAGGGCTTTTATTACCACAGGGGTACTCACCGGAGGCGCCGTGGTCATTGGTGTAGCCATTCGGCCCGGCAATCGGGCAAATAAAGTAAAGGGCATGATGGCCGGGGCCGGGGAAACCATGGTAAATATCTGGTTAAAAATAGCGGCCGATAATACCGTTACAGTGGTGGTCCCCCATGCCGAAATGGGTCAAGGGGTACATACGACATTGCCCATGATGCTGGCGGACGAGATGGATGCCGATTGGACGAAGGTTCGCATGATGGAGGCACCGGGCACTACCGAATATGCCAACTATGCCTTGGGAAAAGGATTTATTTTAGGGGAAAAGGACTTTCCCGCATTTCTAATCGATACCGTCGATGGTCTTTTTTTGACCGTCACCAAGAATATGGGGCTGCAGATTACTGGGGGAAGCGCTTCGGTACGCTTTACAGGAATGCTCGCCATGCGGGTCGCTGGAGCGGCGGCCAAGGCGGTCCTGCTGCAAGCTGCTGCCGATGAATGGAAGGTTCCTTTGGAAGAATTGGTCACGAAAGACAGCTATATTTCCCATAAGGCAAGCAATCGTTCGGAACCCTTTGCCACTTTTGCGGCAAAAGCGGCCGAACTATCACAACCAGCCAAACCGCAATTGAAAACATCCAAGGAATTTACCATTATGGGGACTTCCCCAGCCCGATTCGATATTCCTGAAAAAGTCGATGGTACCGCAATCTTCGGTATCGATGTAGCCCTTCCAGGCATGAAATATGCGGCCATCAAAGCGGCCCCGGTCTTCGGGGCCAAACTGAAATCCGTAGATGCTAGTATGATCAAGGATATGCCAGGGGTACAAAAGGTCGTACAGCTCGAAAATGCTGTGGCCGTAATTGCCGACGGGTATTGGTTGGCGAAAACAGCCCTTGACAAGTTGACCATCGAGTTTGAGAAAACTGGTAATGAAACGGTCCAACAAGCTGACATATATGCAAAGTATTTGGTTGACTTGAAGGCCGCCGAAACCAATGGAAAAGAAAAAAAGGATGTAAAACAAGGCAATGTGGAAAATGCCCTTGAAGAAGCCGCCCAGTTGGTTGAAGCCGATTACAAGGTACCTTACTTAGCGCATGCCACTATGGAACCCATGAACTGCACGGCCCATGTTGTCGGGGAAAAATGTGAACTTTGGGTGGGCAGTCAGAATCCCTTGGGATTTGCCAAAAGCGTCGCCAAGGCCCTTGATTTCGATGCGGAAAATGTTATGGTGCATAATCAGTATTTAGGCGGCGGGTTTGGACGACGCTCTTTTGATGATGTTGCCCTACAAGCGGCGCGCATCGCCAAAGAGGTCGATTACCCCGTGAAGTTGATCTGGTCCCGGGAGGAGGATACCCGTCAGGATTTTTATCGGGAGGCCAATATAAGTCGTTTTAAAGCGGCCTTGGACGGCAACGGCCAGATTACCGCTTGGAAAAACCAATTCCTATTCAAACATGACCCGGTAGAAGCACCGCATATTCCCTATGATGTGGTCAATCAACTCATCCAGTATTCCGAAAGCGAAACCCACGTGCCCTGGGGCTATTGGCGCAGTGTGGATTCTTCGATGCATGCCTTTTTTACGGAGTCTTTTATGGACGAACTCGCCCATACCGCAAAGAAGGATCCTTATGAATACCGTCGGGAGCAACTTTCCAAGGCTCCACGTTTTTTAAAAGTCTTGGACCTGGCCGTTGAGAAAGCCAATTGGGGTACTACGCTGCCTCCAAATTGGGGTCGGGGCATTTCGCTCCACCAATCCTTTGGCACTATCGTAGCGCAGGTAGTCGAAATTGAAATAATCGACGATGCCTTGAAAGTACATCGTGTGGTTTGCGCCGCAGACCCGGGTTTTGCCTTTCACCCCGATGGCTTTGAAGCCCAGATGGAAAGCGGTATCGTTTACGGGTTGACGGCTGCCTTGTATGGGGAGATTACCATTGAGAATGGCGCCGTGGTACAAAGCAATTTTCATGATTACCAAATGGTGCGCATGAACGAAAGTCCAAAAATAGAAACCTACATCATCCAAAGCGATAATTGGCCGGGGGGTGGGGGAGAACCCAGTACGCCTGGTATTGCACCTGCTTTGTCGAATGCCATTTTTGATGCGACCGGACAGCGGATCCGCGAACTGCCGATCAAAAACCATAAGCTGCAGGCAAATCAGAAAATTTTAGGTTGACAAGAAGTTGGTGCCTTAAATTGCAATTTGGGATATTAGGAAAAAGCAATTGATAGAAATAATTAGTTGGATTTATAAATGGTTTTTACCGATTCTCATTGATCGCTAATTCTTTTTGTAATTGGACCATTATTTTAACGATACTACTTTCTATGCGTTGTGCACGATTTTGAACAAGTGAATTTTCATGAACGACAGCATTCACAAAGCGAACAAAGCTTGGGTCATCTTTGATTTTCAAATAATCCTCTCCTGATATTTCGTATAAACCGGGAAAAAATCGATTTGTACTCGGTATCCAATTAAAATTTTCCAGTAAGAATGGATTGATTTGGTGCACCTTGAATTGTGTACGTTCCTCTTCATAGCGATAATAATACGGATAGGTTGATTCATAAAGAACCGAAAGAGCACCCCGCAAACTATCGTTCCTAATGAGCTCGACTCCTTTGGAAACAAGTAAGGAATAACCACTTTTGTTGGGATCAAAATGCGTGTTTACCCTGAGCTTTGAGACATCGTAATAAAATAATTCTGATGGAATTACTTCGGTTTTTATAAACTGGAGAATCTTGTGGCCAGCCACGTTCACACTGTCCTGGATGCTTATGTCCTGCTTTATTTCCACTAGATCGAGTGCTAGATTGCTGTATATTTCCTTCAAAATTTTAACTTCAAGGATTTGCTCCTTGCGTTGATCATTCCATGTATTGATCTGCAAGGCTATCAAGATTCCAATCACCACCAAAACAATTTCTCCTAAGGCATATTTAAGATACCTGCCTGTAGGCAAGGCATTATTTTCTGACTTTGCCGCTCCACTCGACGGGTTTTTAGCGATAAGGTTTCGTCGGATTTGTCTAAAAAACTTGATCATGGTTTGCTAGTAATTATTATGAAGGAGGCGATTTTGGTCATAGCTGCCATTACCATATGCGTTATGGAAGAATTCTATCAGTTTCCAATGTCTTCGGATTTATGCCTTCTCGGGCAAGCTCATCCTTCAATAACTTAAGTACCAGTTTGCATTGGGTGCCAACATTTCCCCGGATGTTGTCTTGTTGTTCGTTGGCTGCGCGATACACTTGCCGTAATTGGTTTTTTACTTCCCAGGCACTCCTTAAAGCGCTGATATCAACCAAATCACCCGTATTGAACAACCCAGGTTCGCTTGCGGCAAGCGGACCGGCTACCGACTTGCTAACATCGTAATATTTCGTTCGAAATATTTTATAGTCTTTTACAATGGGGGTCATTATTTTAGTTTCAAGCTCCTTAATTTCACCCGCGAGCATTTGAAGCATCACAATTTCATCTTTCAACTTTTTATTTTCAATCAACTGTATGTTCCCGGTACTGATTATTTCATCCCAGGTCGGTAATAACAGGTCATAACTCGTTACCCATCCCGATCGGTTCAAATTATAGATCAAACTAAGGGTGTCATAAACCGCTACATAGTCATTGCTGCGTTTACCGAAGTCATTATAGAATTCTTGATCGATCTTTTGAACGCCCTTTTTGGGATTTATTTTCACAAAACCGGAATCTATAAAAACAGCCAAACTTCGTGTGGCTTGTTTGGTCCCCTCCATTTGTGCAATTGAATGGGCTACCATCACATCATTTTGCAGAAAATCCAAATAAAGGGATTGAAGATATTTTTGGGCGAGTTTATTTTGCTTCCTTCCTTCATTCCAATTATTGATCTGCAAGGCGATCAAGATCCCGATGACCACCAAAACAATTTCCCCAAGGGCATAGAGAAGATATTTGGCCGCTTTGCCTTCAATCAGAAAGTTTTGACGGATCCTATTAAAGAATTTGATCATTGGAATGGTTGAATGGTTTTACTTCCGAAGGTAAGGAATTATAATAAAAAACGGATGATTTGGAAAAGTGCCCTTAGCTTACCAAGGGTGACCAAAAGCGCATGTTCTTGATGTTAAAAGTTAAAAAAAATATAATTTGAGGTAGGGTTATTTCATATTGTGTTGTTTTATTAGACTGTGCACATAATAATTAAACCCAAATCCTTTAAAAAGCAACAAAATGCCTATGAAAAAAAAGTAAAACATGCCCCAAAAGAATCATGAACCCATTATTTAATTTAAAAGCAAATTAATATGAAATCAATAAAAAATATAACAATCCTATTCACAATACTAATTGTAATAACCTCCTGTAGTAAAAATAGTCAGGATGCAATGAACGATTTGCCAGCTGGTACGGCACTCAAAGCTGATGCCAAGGTGAAGGTAGGTGATCTGCCTCAGCCGATTCTAGACTATGTAACTACAAATTATCCGGAGCTTACGATTACCAAATCAGAGCAAGAAGATAATGGTCACTTCGAAGTGAAACTAAGCAACCATACCGAGCTTATCTTCGATGCTGCCGGCACCTTTATCGGAATCGATGATGATAATAGTGAACACGATGATTACGGAGATTCAAATATTGCCCCAGCGGACCTGTTGCCCGCAATTCTGGCCTATATCGAAACCAATTATGCGGAATTCTCCATTGAGGAGGCCTCTATGGAAAACAATGGTCATATCGAGGTTACGCTAAACGATGTCGATAAGACGGTGCTTATTTTTAATGCCAATGGTGAATTCATGGGCGTTGGGGTAGATGAGAATGATCAAGACGGCGACGGGGAATATGAGTGGGGACACGGTGACCACCACGATGACGGCGATAATATTGACCCCGCCCAACTACCTGATATGGCCTTAGCGTATCTGTCCGATACCTATCCTGATCTCGATATACTTCACGCAGAACTTGAATCGGAAGGCACGTACGAGGTGACCATGAGTAATGGCCTGGAAGTATATTTCGATGCCGAAGGAAATTTCGTATCCACGGATGATTGATAAAACCTCATGGATTAATTACTGAAAAGGAGCCAGTTCTTTCAACATTATATTTAAAAAGCCGATACCCACCACAAATTAATCCTTGGGTATCGGTTTTTTTATCTTTATAACCTAGTTGGAACGAGTCCTTTGTTAGGGGACCATCTAATTGGAAGGAGTAGGGGTTACCACCGATACAATCCTGTAAAGATTTGAATTTCTTGGCCCGGCAACATGGGCGGTTAGGCCATCAAAAAATCCATCAGGCCAGACAAGATCTGCACTAAAGGCAGGGGAAAGTGCATCCTGCATGCTTGAAAAAAGATCATAAGAGGCACTACTGTATGGAAATTTATCGGATTGGGGAGATATCACCACTGAATTACCCCAGCCTTTCATGATAGTTTTTCCATCCTGCATTGCTTTTACTAGCATGGGCTTCCATTTATCAGCTTCAAAAGAAAGCTCGGCCGCGTTGTCCTTGGTGTTGTGGTAAATAAATCGAACATACTTAAAATCGTTGCTCGGCACCACATTGGCGGCCTGTATATGATTGTCAAGATCTCTTAAGAAAATCTGATCGGTATCGGTACTTAATCCCCAGGGTGACATGTCTTCCATTTTTACATTTGGAAAAATTTTTGTGATGCCCGCCCAATCAGCACCTTTATCAATGTCTTTATAAGTATTGATAATCAAAATGTTGGGTTCGTGTTCCATATCGGTGCCCCCTACTTTTTGAAATACCCCCCAAAAGGTCAGATTGCCTTTGTTAACTTCATTCTCGGCCCATTTTTGCCAATAGGTTGTTTCTCTTTTAAGATACTCTTCCATATTCTCAGGTGCTACCCTTCTGTATTGATGACTAGTAACTGATTGCGCCATAGCAATTTGAAAGCTCAAGGCACATGCAAATAAAATTGTACAAACTTTTTTCATAATTATATTGGTTTAGATTAATATTCTGCTAACAATTGAATAGAGATGTTCAAAAATTACTTTTGTAACAAATAAAAGGTGGCTCAAAATTTTACTGATGTATAGGGCGTATACTATAATAGCGGATTGTAGTCTGGTCTGAAGACTTGAATTTAGTAAATGAATTGTCTTTGGGGGATGTATGCAATCAGATAAGGACGAAAGGGCACTTTAAATGTCCGAATAGGCCCTTTTATTTACCGAGGACTAGTAAAAATGAAAGAAAATGCTTGGCATGATACGGTAATAGATGCCATATTATTCGGTATCCTTGAGGAGGAATAAATTTTGCAATTGTAGAGGTCACCTATCCTGTCCACAAAATAATTTGCGTACTTTTTGGGATAATCCTAATTGTTTAGGATCGGATTATCGTATGATTTAATTACTTCCAAATAGTGATGACGCCAAAATACATTGAGGGAAAGCTTAGAAGAAAGACCTCAAAAATGGCGTAACACTGTCAATCGATTTTAAGTCCCAAATCAGTTTGAATGTACTCTAAGAATTCCATCCCAAATTGATCTAGGTTCCCTTTTCTTCCGAAAATTGGTTTTCGTCGCGCCTCCTTTAGGATATACTCGTTCCAACCCATCCAAGTTTTTTCATCGACCAAACCATCTTGATATCCTTCATAAAGGGTTTCCCAGCTATCATAAAATATATGTTCATAGGCTAGGTACCTAATTTTATCGGTTTGTGTCAAGCTATCTGGATTTTTTCAGGCTTTAATGGTTATTATGGCTAGATCAGGATTCTCGATCACCAGTCCGTCCAATTCCATTATGCGACCCAATACGATGTTTTCTATGGTTTTTTCATTTACCACTCCAGATCTTTTGTATTCTGTAATGAGAAAGATAATGGAAATAAGTACCGCGAAGGATGATAATATCTGGGTGACGGCGACCCATGTGTCCAGTTTTATTTTTTTCATAACCAAAATCCATTTCATGTAACGATTTTAATCGGAACGATTTTTTCGCGTTTTGTTATGGATGTTAGCCTATTTTTCAACGGCCTGCCCATACCTTGCCATTCGACCACCATAAGGTCGTCTTTCTCAAGAGCTATCTTTTCACCAAAACTAAAGGCGTCCGCACCGAAAAAGTGCACATGCGCCTGACCCGGAAGACGATGGTTCTCATATTTAAAATGATGGTACTCCAGATTTGCCAAACTGTGCGACATATTATTTTCCCCAGTATTTATGTCCTTTTGCCAATGAATGGTACCCTTGCGCTCAATGCTTACTTTTCCCATAATATCCTTGAAGTCATCTGTCAAAACTAATTCGGGCCCTAAGGAGCAATTGCGAATCTTGGAAGGCGCCAAATACAAATAGTTTTTACGCTCCATTACATGGTCCGAGAACTCATTTGCCGTCGCAAATCCGATTCGCCAAGGGGTTCCCTTTGCATCGTTCAAATAGATTCCTGCAATTTCAGGCTCTTCGCCGCCGTCATTGCCATACGAGGGAATAGTCAATGGGTCACCATGGGCCTTGAGGATCGATCCATTGCCTTTGTAAAACCACTCGGGCTGAACCCCGATACTTCCATTTTCCGGATGCCCACCTTCGACACCCATTAAATACATTTTCATACTATCGGTCATCTCGCTTTCAGCCTTTGCCGCGTGCATTTTTTGACGGTTCTCTGCACTGGCCTTATGGGTAAGCCCTGTTCCCGATAACATCAATTTAGTTACCTCGTTAGGGTGGTCGAAGGCCGGAAGTAATTTCCAATCCGAAGTACCATTATATATGGAATCATAGTCCAGGAAGGCTTCCGATAGGTTGTCATGGATTAATTCCTGCATTTTAACACTGCCATTTATGGCTGCGGTCGCTAACTCGAAGAGGGAGGTAAAATTAGAGAGGACATGCAGTTTCGGTTCCTCGACCAAGGCAAGCTTGCGCCCAAGATTCTTATGAGTTATTTGAACTAGGCGCATTCTTCGAGTGGTTTAATTTTGATGGCAAAATTTACGACAAGAATTCGAATATTGCAATCTAAGATTGGAGGCCCTACTTCCGGCCACCTAATGTCTTCTCTTTCAATATGGCCAAGATTATTGTGTAGCGAGGTATTCCGATAAAGAGCCGAACCGACTATTCTTTTACGTTGATCATGACCGCTTCACAGCTTTTCAGATCTGAATTTAGAACGATATCTTCGGAGGATGTACCATCGGTAATTTCGATGGAAACGGTGTTGGGAGGGAATTTTCCTAGATTATGGGCATACAGAAAAAGGTCGTTCGGCTTAGAAGGATCTAATTTCAGGTCAATCTTTTTCTTGCTATATTCTAAAGCATATTTTGAGACGACCGCCTCCCCATTAAGGTATATCGATACGATATCCCCATCTTTTCGACTATGGTCCCAAATACTGATCTGAATATCACTACTATGTACATTTAATTCCTTGACATAATGGAGTTTTCGGCCATCGAACATATTTCTGGGAGTCGCCACTTCCGCAACGGCTTTTATTTCAGGATTATTTTTTCTGGGCGCTTTTTTGATGGTGAAAAGGGGCGTGGCATATTTCGCAATGCTATTTTTGTCGTCCGGGAAAAGTTCAATGGCGATCACCCTATAGTTATCACTGGTATCCAAAGACCCACTCAAAAGTACGCCGCTGACCTGTTTTTTGTTCTGGAAGATACCCAGTTCCTGAATCACCATGTCATCTTTTGACAGGTAAAATTTAATCGTTTTATTCTCGGGGATATTCTTCGTATCCCATTTCAATTCAACGGTATCAGGAGCCATCCAAACGGTTCCCGAGGTGGGATAGGTAATTTTTATCGAGGTCCTGAAAACTGCTGGAACTGCGTGCAAGGTATCGACATGATTTTGTTCCCCCTCCGCTGCGACGGGCAATACACTACAAAGACCTATGAAAATGGCCAATAAATAGGATACTTTTCTCATTCTAATAATTTCTTATAACAACAATGAGGCCAAATTTTCCATAACTGATCGAATTATAAATACAAATTCGAATATTTCATGCCCAAATGGGTATAAAAACCGCTAGAACATGCTAAAAATACACATTAAATGAACGGGAAACAAGTGTCGTTATTGTTACGCTTTCCGGATCACGAATTGACCCAACGGCCCGAATGAAACCTATATTAAAGAAGTAGTCGGGGAAATATTAGAATACTATACGTGACCTATAAAAGATATTCTTCAGCTAGGCCGGACCGACACTCAACAAAGTATGCGTATAAGAAAATCGAATGTTGGCAGATCGATTCGGAAATCATAAACGGCGATTTGTGCTTCCAATAAACCATTTTGAGGTAGTATTTTTTCAACTTCGTCTTCCGTTTAGACCTTCTCTGTTAATTCTGCGAGGCGTACTGAAAAGACTATTTGGGCCCTGATCTCTTTGATGTATCCCGTCGCATGATAAAAAATTGTCGCAACGCGATCTAGTTTATCTAAAGATCAAAATATACAAGGCCCAAAGAATGCAGAAAGTACAAAATGAATAGAGCATATAGGAAATGGTAGTTCTTTTATCCATACAAATAAGTTTTCGTTTCTTATAGAACGGTCAAAAGAACCGATTTACATGATTACTCTTTGTAGGTAATGAAAATCCGCTATGTCGCTTGAAGATCGTTAAAGGTCCTATTTTATCTGCGAAAAGGGTTATTTAGTGTACCGAAGAACCGAAAACACGACAGTTTATCGACCAAGCGTCTTGAGATAACTAGCCTATGACTTTTCGTAGGGCATTTCCAAACATTTCGACCTGCTCTAGGGTACCTGTACTGATTCGTGCCCAATCATACATGGGTGGAAAAGGCCTGCCGATAAGGATGTTTTCTTTTTCCATGTCGGCAATAAGATCATTTATTTGCCTGCCCGATTTAAAGAATACGAAATTCGTATGCGATTTGATATATTCCAAACCCAAATCATCCAGGGTCGCGTAAATACGATTTTTGGCCTCAAAATTTTTCAAAACACTAAATTTATAAAAATCATCATCCTTTAGGGCTTCTTTTGCGGCTTCAATGGCCAAAATGTTGGTATTGGCCATGACACTTTCTTTTAACCGGTCAGCAATATCAGGTCTTGCAACTAGATAACCCACCCGCAGTCCCGCAAGCCCGTACACTTTAGAAAATGTTTTGGAAACAATCACATTCTGACCTTCCTTTACCAACTCGACCATAGAGGGATACGCTGCTTCGGTGATAAAATCATAATAGGCTTCGTCACTAAAAATCATAACCGGGGAACTGACCGCGTTACAGAAATCCTTCAGGGCATCCCGGTTTAAAAGGGTTCCGGTAGGATTGTTCGGATTGCAGATAAAAATTAAACGCGTTTTTTCGTTCACCCTATCTGCCATGGCAGGCAGGTCATGTTCCATTTTATCATTCAAAGGAACTCGATGTACAAAAGCTCCGTGCGTTTCTGCATATCGCAACATGGCCTGAAAAGTAGGGTCTGCAGCAATAATTTCACCACCGCCCATTCCGTATATTAATCCGGCAGCCGTCAATCCCTCGGTAGAACCGCCCGTGACCACAATATGTTGCTTGGATACTCCTTCTTTTTCTGCGATCATCTCGACCAGCCCCGGTAGCGTCCTGAAAGGATAACGGCAGGCATCATCAAAGGTTTTGGTCAAAACGGCGCGTACCCTTTGGGAAGGACCATACGGATTTTCATTAGCATTCAATCTGACAAGTTGATCGGTGATGTAGGGGGAAGGTTCTGGGTCGAACGCCAATACGTTCAACCCGCCCATCAGGGCAAATCCACTTGATAAACCTACCGTTTTAAGCCAGTTTCTGCGATCTGTATTCCTCATAATTGTTGATTATTATGGGAATCAAGATACGCATAAATCTTGAAGATAATTAGGGGGAATAAAAAATTAAAACGAATCTAATCGCAGGCGATTTGCTAGAATTGAACAAAAATGATTCATTTTAGCCTAAAGCTGCAGCTCCTCGTTATTGCCATTATCTTCCGACGCTTCGGCAGGTGTCAAAAAATCCTTTAGAATATAGGCCGCTATAAGCGCCAAACCTAAAACCAACAAGGGTACGGCAAATTCCCAGTTGAGCACTTTGAGCAGACTTCCCGAAATTACGGCCAATGTTCCTAGAATGATGGCACAGTTCCATAGAATATGTGAAATGCTATTTTTTACTTTTCGATCTTCATCCAAAAAATAGGCGGTACCTTCCATAATGAACCAGACGACAAAAAAGACGGCCGTCATAAACTGAAAGAATAGCGTATAGGTAAAGTCGAGGATTCTTAGCACTCCGTTCATCGTCCAGAAGACTATTAAAAATACCTTTATAAAGTCTACATTTTTTTTGACCGATTTTTTCCAAAACCGAATGCTATATAGAATACCGATTGCCAAGAATGAGAGTAAAATGACTCCCTTGGCGTAAGGTACTTCAAAGATTTTCGCAATCATCCCTAATAAGAGAATTACCAAGGACGCCCTCAGTGGATTCTTTAAAATTTTTTTGTTCGGTGCCATTATCTCATATTTAGCTTTAAATGACTTTGATATTTGCTTTCAGCCCTTCCATAATACCTAAAATATTATTGACGGTTTCCTTCAGGTAATGTTTGATCAACACATGAGGAATGCGTATGGTGGTAAAGCCATTTTTAAACGAATGCATGGCCTCTTCAAGGTCATTTATGGCTTGTTCATGGGTCATCATATGATATTTTGTATCAATTTCAATATTTAGTTTGACACGCGATATGGCAATATCGACCGATTTCTTGCCATCCCACCATTCCAACATGGCATTGACACCTGCGTTTTTGAGTCCGTAATATAATTGTATCGCCTCAATAGGGGTGTCGTTCAGCTCGATTAATTTGTGCATTCGTTTCTGATGTGCCGTGCACAATTCTAGGCCCAAAGTTTCCATTGAGTTTCTGTGGTCTTGGTAACCGAGTTCTTTGTTACATTCCAAACAATTCATGCAAGTAAGTTAAGTATGATTTGAGATAATAATAACCACGAACTTTTATGAATAGTATATTATGTCGATGTATGGCACCCCATTTTTAGATGAACGGCAATATTTTAGATAAAGTGCAAATTCAAATGTTAAAACTGTTGTGTAAATACATTTTATAGATCTCTTGAATTTGACCTTTACCTGCTATATTTACCCAATAGACTTTTATACACCTAAATGAACTCGTTATGCGATTAAGATTCTTGCCATGCCTATTGGCTGTTTTTTTGGTTATAGGATGTAAAAATGTGCGCAAGAAAGACGAAACTGTAACCAAAGTACTTGAGCGTCCAAAACTAACTTTCTCCGAGGCCAATCGCCTGGCACTGCTGCCGTTGGAATGTATGGGAAAGGAATATCCCAACAAACTAAACCAGTCCTTAAACGATTCAAGCTTCCTTGGAACACCAAAGAAATTGCACCCTGCCTTTTTCGGTTGCTATGATTGGCATTCAGCCGCACATGGGCATTGGTCATTGGTTTCGTTACTAAAAAAGTTTCCCAATCTGGATCGGGCGGCTACCATTCGATCCACCTTATTAGCATCTATCTCGAAGGAGCATATAGATTCTGAAGTAGCCTATTTCAAAATTCCAGGAAATGAATCCTATGAGCGCACCTATGGGTGGGCATGGATTCTGAAATTAGCGGAGGAATTACATACCTGGGATGATCCTTTGGCGCGGGATTTAGAGAATAACCTACAACCTTTGACCGACCTTATGGTACAATCATATCTTGAATTTTTACCGAAGTTGAATTATCCTATCCGTGTTGGCGAACATACCAACACGGCCTTTGCCCTCACGTTTGCGTATGACTATGCGGTTACTTTTGGTCATGTCGGACTTAAGGATGAAATCAAAAAGACCATTGAGCGTTTTTATGTAACCGACAATAAATTGGCAGGCTGTCCTTTAAACTGGGAACCTAGTGGATTTGATTTTCTTTCGCCTTGCTTGGAAGAGGCCAATTTGGTTCGCAGAATTTATTCAACCGATGAATTTAAAGCATGGTTTGATGTTTTTTTACCCCAATTGTCAGACTTAAAATTTCGATTGGAACCAGGAAAAATTTTAGATCGTACTGATGGAAAACTGGTTCATCTAGACGGCCTCAATTTCAGCAGGGCTTGGTGCTTATACGGCATAGCCGAGACCCTGCCCGAATATGGACATCTTAAAATAATTGCCGACGAACATATCAACTATTCTTTACCAAATCTTATGGATGATAATTATAGTGGTACCCATTGGCTCGGCACTTTTGCCTTATATGCCCTGAATAAAGCCCAATGATATGTTTAAAAAAATAGGTCCAGGTGTTTTGGTTGCGGCAGCCTTTATTGGCCCGGGAACGGTAACGGCATGCACCTTGGCCGGAGTTGAATTTGGCTATGAATTATTATGGGCCATGCTCTTGTCGGTTTTGGCGACCATAGTTCTTCAAGAGATGGCCGCACGATTAGGGGTCATTACCCAAAACGGACTGGCAGACGCTATAAAGACCGAATTGCATACCCCTTGGATACGCACGATACTGCTATTCGTGATACTAGGAGCCATCGTGGTTGGAAATGCCGCTTACGAAGCTGGGAATATCGGTGGGGCCACATTAGGGCTCGAAGCCTTATTCGGACAAGATTTTATGGTATATTATCCGTGGATTCTAGGGGCCTTTGCTTTCTTACTCCTATATCTTGGCAATTATAAAACTTTGGAAAAGGTATTTATCACCTTGGTCGTGATAATGAGCCTTTCTTTCGTCATTACGGCCCTCCTTACCAAACCTGATATTACCAAGATAGTACAAGGGATGTTTATGCCATCAATGCCTGCCGGGAGTTTGTTAACAGTTATCGCCTTAGTGGGAACCACGGTCGTGCCCTATAACCTTTTTTTACACGCATCGCTAGTAAGTGAAAAATGGAAAACTAAGGATGGTCTTAAAAGTGCCAGGAGGGATACCTTCATTTCGATTGGGTTGGGTGGGCTAGTTTCAATGGCCATTATCGTGGCGGCCGCTTTTATTCCAGGCAAAAATGTGAAGGATGTAATGGATCTCGCAAAAGGTCTTGAGCCTTTGTATGGGAATAGCGCCAAATATTTTATGGGTATCGGCCTTTTTGCGGCTGGAATTACTTCGGCCATAACGGCCCCCTTGGCGGCCGCCTATGTCGCTAATAGTTGCTTCGGATGGAAGGTGGGCCTGAAGGACCTGAAATTTAAATTGGTTTGGATGACCATACTAGCGTTTGGGGTACTTTTTCATTCGTTTGGAATCCAGCCTATCGAAATCATCAAATTTGCCCAAGTCGCCAATGGCATTCTATTACCCGTAATTGCCGTTTTTCTTCTATGGGTCGTAAATCGGGCCTCAGTTATGGGGACTTTTAAAAATACCTTGCTACAAAACATTTTTGGGATAGCAATCATTATCTTGTCGATCGTTTTGGGCGCAAAAAGTATATTTAAAGTAGTGGGATTATTATAATCATGAATCAATTTTACATTGAAATTAATTGCGACTTGGGAGAGGGTCTGGGCAACGAAAAAGAGCTCATGCCGTTCATTTCATCTTGTAATATTGCCTGTGGAGGCCATGCGGGGGATAAGGAAACCATGAGGACAGTTGCCCGACTCGCCTCCAAAAAGGGCGTAAAAGTAGGAGCACATCCTTCGTATCCGGATAGGAAAAACTTTGGGAGAATTACTTTAGCTATTTCTGATAAGGAACTCGTTCAAAGCTTACGATCCCAAATGGCGGATTTTATGTCGATTCTGAATGAGGAACATATCCCGTTACATCATATTAAGGCACATGGGGCATTGTACAATGATGTTGCAAAAGATCAATATCTAGCAAAGATCTTCCTGAAGGCGATCGGAAAAAGAAAAGACAGCATTTTTCTATATGTACCGTTTGATTCGGTGATAGAAAAAGAAGCCTTAAGACAGGGCTTTCAGATAAAACGCGAGGCATTCGGAGATCGAAATTATAATGCTGATCTCAGTTTGGTATCCAGAAAGCTTTCGAATGCTTTGATTCAAATTCCTAAAAAAGTACTCGAACAGATCTTGGGTATCGTACGGGAAGAACAGGTAAAAACGGTGACCGGGCACAAAGTAGCCATTAAAGCCGATACATACTGTATTCATGGTGATACTCCTTCCGCTTTGAAAATATTGCGGTATCTTTCTGACAAATTAGGCAAAGAACACATAGCTATTAAATATTGAGAGGATTTTCGCCCGCCATACGGTCTTTTGGAATACACGCGGTACTATTGGAATGGCCCAATGAGGTAGATGAGGACATTTTGACCGACATCCTTCAATTTTGCCAATATTTGCAGCAATTTTGTCCGAAGGAGCAAGGTTGGGAAATGATACCGGCGTACAATTCGCTAACCCTTGTTCAGAAAAATAGTGTAATCGACTTTAAGGCATTTAGTCATGACCTTCTAAAATGGTACCGGTCAAAAGAGGAAATAGCGCCGGCACAAAAATTCCTATGGCGTCTACCCGTTTGTTATGACCTTGATTTTGGGATCGATCTTGCCGAACTCTCAGAAAAATTATCGATATCTATCCCTGAATTGATTGATCTACATACCAAAAACACCTACACGGTCTATGGCATCGGATTTTTACCGGGGTTCATGTATTTGGGCGGTTTGCCAAAATCATTGGAAACTCCAAGAAAGGCAATGCCCAGACTCAAGGTATTGAAGGGAGCCGTGGGCCTTGCCGGGAGGCAGACGGGCATATACCCCCAGGAATCTCCTGGCGGATGGAATATCATTGGCAATTGCATAGTACCCATATTTGATATCAAGCGCGAAAACCCTTGCTTGGTGAGAGTAGGTGATAAGATTCAGTTTTATGCTATTTCCCGCGCAGAATACGACCTGCATAAAATTGAAAGCGAAGTGGGTATTTACAAACTGGAAAAAATTAAGGTAGATGCTTAAAGTTTTAAAACCCGGATTTTATACCACCGTTCAGGATACAGGTAGATTTGGGTATCGAGATATCGGCGTTCCCGTTTCAGGGGTTATGGACAATAAGGCCCTTGCCATTGCAAATAGCCTATTGGAAAATGAGGAGGACGCGGCGGTTCTTGAAATTACCATGACAGGACCTACCCTTGAATTTGAGGAAAAAACCTATATCGCGCTGTCAGGGGCAATTATGAACCCTACTTTGAACAACAACCCAATTGTTAACAACAAGGTGTATCGCGTTCAGGAAAAGGACATTTTGTCCTATGGACGATTAGATAAGGGTTTGAGAAGTTATTTGGCGATCAAAGGCGGCTGGCAAACCAAAAAAGTTTTGGGAAGCCGCTCCTATTTTAAGGCCATCACGTTGGTTGAATGTGTAGCGGATCACACCGAAATACCCTACATACCCTGTGCTTCCTTTGAGCCTAAAATTCCCGAAATGCCAATAGAATCCCATTTCGAGGAAAAGGTACTTCAAGTCTCAAAGGGACCTGAATATGCACTATTACTAGATCGTCAATTGGAAAAAATATTTGGCAATGAATTTAAGGTGGCCAAAGACTATAATCGCATGGCCTATCAATTGATGGAAACGGTTGCAGAGCATAACATCAACATGTTGACCTCGGCTACGCTTCCAGGAACAGTGCAACTGACGCCTTCTGGCAAATTGATCATTTTGATGAAGGACGGCCAGACTACGGGGGGTTATCCCCGCATCTTGCAACTTTCCGATGACGCTATTGCATTACTATCCCAAAAGAAAATGGGAGATTCAATTTCGTTTAAACTTATGTGATCATCATTTCGATATGTACCCTTTATAGCTCTTTAGTGCCACTCTTAAAATACTTTGTAATAATGGAGCTTCTGTATATCGTATTAAATTATTCGCAAAAAGGTCGCCATTTTGCAGGACCATTTTGAAATGGGCCAGGATTCTAGGCCTTCCCGACCGGCATTTCATGAACTATTGAATATGATAAAATATTGTAGTTAAAATGCTTACATACAGTTATTTATATAAATTATGGTGGCATTGAATTTAAAGTAGCGTCAGCTGTTAAAATTATAAGGCTTTTGAAATAATTATCTTTGATTGCCGAAGTATGTATACGAGAATATAAGAATGGTAAGAAATCATTTGATGGAACTGAACAAATACAGTAAAAACGTCACCCAAGACCCAACACAACCTGCCTCCCAAGCCATGTTATATGCCATTGGTCTCAGCGAAGAGGATCTTAAAAAACCATTGATCGGGATTGGGAGTACGGGATATGAAGGAAATCCTTGTAATATGCACCTCAACGACCTGGCACAAAACGTCAAGGAGGGTACGAATGCCAATGGGTTGGTAGGATTGGTGTTTAACACTATTGGGGTAAGTGACGGGATTTCGATGGGAACCTATGGTATGAGGTATTCCTTACCTTCTAGGGATATTATTGCCGATTCAATGGAGACCGTAGTTCAGGCAATGAACTATGATGGCCTCATAACCGTCGTTGGCTGTGATAAAAATATGCCAGGTGCCTTGATGGCCATGATCCGATTGAATAGGCCTTCGATTATGGTTTACGGGGGTACGATTGCCTCCGGATGTTTCAAGGATAAAAAATTAGATGTCATTTCGGCGTTTGAAGCTTGGGGGGAAAAAGTGGCGGGAACCTTGAGCGAGGCGGATTATAAAAGCATCATTCAAAACGCATGCCCCGGCGCAGGTGCCTGTGGTGGGATGTATACGGCCAACACCATGGCATCGGCTATCGAAGCCTTGGGGATGGCGATGCCGTACAACTCCTCCAATCCGGCTTTGGGGAGCGAGAAAAAGCAAGATTGTATCAATTCGGGCCATGCCCTGCGATACTTGTTGGAGAAGGATATCAAGCCCAGTGATATCATTACGAGAAAATCGTTTGAGAACGCCGTACGACTTTTGACCTTATTGGGGGGATCTACCAATGCCGTGCTGCACTTCTTGGCCATCGCAAAGGCTGCAGATATTGATTTTATATTAGATGATTTTCAAAAAATAAGTGACAGCACACCTTTTTTGGCCGATTTAAAACCCAGTGGAAAATTTTTGATGGAAGATCTTCATCGCGTGGGTGGGACACCGGCGGTAATGAAACTTATGTTGGAAAACGGTATGTTACACGGAGATTGCTTGACGGTAACCGGGAAGACCATCGCAGAGAATTTGAAGGCGTTGCCGGGCCTTCAAGAAGGGCAACAAGTGGTTCGACCATTAAATAATCCTATAAAGCCAACAGGGCATTTGAGAATCCTTTACGGAAATCTGGCGGAAGAGGGTGCCGTTGCCAAGATTACGGGCAAGGAAGGCCTTTATTTTACAGGTCCTGCTAAAGTTTACGACGATGAATTCAAGGCCAACGCCGGGATTGGTAGAGGTGAAGTGAAAAAAGGCGATGTCGTCGTGATCCGTTATGAAGGCCCGAAAGGAGGCCCTGGAATGCCTGAAATGCTTAAACCCACTTCGGCTATTATGGGTGCCGGCCTCGGAAAGGAGGTCGCCTTGATAACCGATGGTCGTTTTTCGGGAGGAACCCATGGCTTTGTAGTAGGGCACATATGCCCTGAAGCGCAGGAGGGAGGCACCATTGGACTTTTGAAGGACGGAGATATTATCACCATCGATGCCGAAAAGAACAGTATATCGGTCAACTTGAGTACAAAAGAAATCGCAGAACGAAAATCAAAATGGATACAACCTCCTTTAAAAGTAAAAAGGGGCAGTCTGTACAAATACGCTAAAACAGTATCATCGGCTTCACAGGGTTGTGTGACCGATGAAATTTAATTCTAACTAATTTAGCCCATGAACGCCTCTGTTTTAGAGGAATGTGGGGGAGGCTTATGGAGACATTAAAAGAAAAAAGAACGAAGATCGAAAAACAGGCCCCGCTCAAAATAAGTGGCGCCGAGGCGATTATCCATTGTTTATTGGCGGAAGGCGTTGATTTAATTTATGGATACCCCGGCGGGGCAATCATGCCGGTTTATGACGAACTGTATAAATTTCAGCATAAGCTCACGCACATCCTGACCCGTCACGAACAAGGTGCAACCCATGCGGCTCAAGGATACGCGAGGGTCACGGGAAAAGTAGGGGTGGCCATAGCTACTTCCGGACCTGGCGCGACCAATTTGGTAACAGGACTGGCAGATGCCCAGATCGATTCTACGCCGATCGTATGTATTACGGGTCAAGTGACAAGACATCTATTGGGTTCGGATGCCTTTCAGGAAACTGATATCATAGGTATTTCGACTCCGGTTACTAAATGGAACTATCAGATAACAAAGGCGTCAGAAATTCCGGAAATTATGGCCAAGGCTTTTTATATCGCCAGATCTGGCCGGCCTGGTCCTGTTTTGATCGATATTACGAAGAATGCCCAATTCGATGCGTTCGAATTTAGCTATGAAAAATGCACGCGGGTTCGAAGTTATAATCCAACCCCTAAACCTGATCTTAACACCATTAAGGCGGCAGCGGCCATAATCAATGCGGCAAAAAGACCGTACATCGTTTTTGGGCAAGGTATTATTTTGGGAAAAGCAGAGCAGCAATTAAA
>JALHST010000162.1 GCA_022865355.1 Maribacter sp.
CGACTATTGCCTTCTTGATGGCATTCGTTTTACCGTGTTGAACGCCGGTTTTCGTAAATCGCGACTTTCTGCTCGGGCCATAGTTCATGGTACGAACTTTGTTAACGGAAACACCATACGCCGCTTCTACGGCCAACTTGATCTGTATCTTGTTGGCGGTCGGATCAACCATAAAACCATACCGATTGTGCAACTCACTATCGGCGGTCATTTTTTCGGTAATAATCGGCTTTATCAACACACTCATTGTTTCCTATTTTATTAGATTCGTTTCCAAAGCTTCCAGAGCCCCTTCCAACAACACAATATTGTTTGCGTTTAAAATTTTGTAAGTGCTTATTTCTGAGCTAGTTATGACCTCGGAACGCTCCAAATTACGCGAAGACAAATATACGCTATTATTTGAATCGCCCAAGACAAACAAAGATTTTTTGTTTTCAAGGCCCAACGACTTTAAAATGCCCACAAAATCCTTTGTTTTCGGCGTTTCAAAATCAAAGTTTTCAAGCACCATAATGGCCTTCTCTTTTGACTTGATACTCAAGGCCGATTTACGCGCCAAACGTTTGACGTTTTTGTTCAATTTTTGCGTATAATCTTTGGGTCTTGGTCCGAAAATTCGGCCTCCACCCCTAAAAATCGGGGATTTTATGCTACCCGCACGGGCCGTACCTGTACCTTTTTGTTTCTTGATTTTCCGTGTACTACCGGCAATCTCACCTCTTTCCTTGGACTTGTGTGTGCCTTGACGTTGATGCGCCAAATATTGCTTCACATCTAAATAGACCGCGTGGTTATTAGGTTCTATTCCGAAAACGGCATCTGAAAGGTCTACCTTTCTGCCTGTTTCTTTTCCTTTAATATCTAAAACTGCTACCTTCATTATTGCCACCTTTGAATCGTTACATACGCATTTTTATGACCAGGAACACACCCTTTAACAACTAAAAGGTTTTTCTCTGGGACTACCTTCAAAACTCGTAGGTTTTGCACGGTCACCCGTTCGCCGCCCATTCTTCCGGCCATCCGCATCCCCTTAAAAACCCTTGAAGGATCAGATCCTGCACCGATAGAACCCGGGGCACGCAATCGGTTGTGTTGCCCGTGAGTCGATTGGCCCACACCCGCAAAGCCATGTCTCTTGACTACGCCTTGAAAGCCCTTGCCTTTCGATGTGCCGATAACATCGACAAATTCACCTTCTACAAAAACATCGACACCTATGGTATCTCCTAATTTGTAAGCACCTTCAAAACCTTGGAACTCGACGACTTTCTTTTTGGGAGAAGCACCTGCTTTTTTAAAGTGGCCGGTTTCGGCCTTGTTTGCACGTTTTTCTGCCTTGTCATCGAAACCAAGCTGAAGGGCATTATACCCGTCTACCTCTTCGGTTCTGACTTGGGTAACTACACATGGTCCAGCTTCCAGGACGGTGCAGGGAATATTTTTCCCATTCTCGTCAAAAATGCTGGTCATGCCTACTTTTTTTCCTATTAACCCAGACATATTTATTAGTATTTAATATTTAATATTTAATTTAAAATTCACTCAATTTTATACCAAAAAAACAGGGTCAAAAATAATTCAACCCTGAATTTATTTTTGTAACCGTTTTTCCTTTGCACGCAGCTCAGGACATGTCTATCCTGAAACTCTGTTCAGGAAATATTCACACTAAACCCCGAATACATTCGGGATGGATTTTCCTTACCTAATGGTGCGCATCGGCTTCCATAAGGTGAGGCCTATCACACTTTTATCTCAACCTCGACACCACTTGGAAGCTCAAGCTTCATAAGGGCGTCAATGGTCTTTGACGAGGAACTATAAATATCCAAAAGTCGTTTGTACGAACTTAATTGAAATTGCTCCCTTGATTTTTTATTTACGTGCGGTGAACGCAATACCGTAAATATTTTTTTATTCGTTGGTAGCGGAATCGGTCCGGTAACCACTGCGCCGGTAGTCTTTACCGTTTTTACGATTTTTTCGGCCGATTTGTCTACCAAATTATGATCGTAAGATTTTAACTTTATCCTGATTTTCTGGCTCATCTTTCTAAAATTTAAGCGGTTACGCCTTTGGCTGCTTTGATTACTTCTTCTGCTATATTCGAAGGGGTCTCAGCATAATGTGAGAATTCCATGGTCGAGGTTGCCCTACCCGAAGATAAGGTTCGTAACGAGGTAACATAACCGAACATTTCCGAAAGTGGTACTTCGCCTTTAATGACCTTGGCGCCGGCCCTATCGCTCATATTGGTAATCGTGCCTCTTCGTCGGTTAAGGTCACCTACAATATCGCCCATATTCTCCTCGGGGGTGAGTACTTCTATTTTCATAATCGGCTCCATCAATACGGCTCGCGCAGCTTTGGCAGCCGTTCTGTAGCCTATTTTCGCGGCAAGTTCGAAAGATAACGAATCAGAATCAACCGCGTGGAAGGAGCCATCCTTCAGCGTAATTTTCATACTGTCCATTTCGAAACCGGCCAAAGGACCATTTTTCATGGCCTCCTTAAATCCTTTTTCCACAGCTGGGACAAATTCCCTTGGGATGTTACCCCCTTTGATGACATTTAAAAATTCTAACCCGGTCTTGCCTTCGTCGGCAGGTTCCATGGTAAATACGATATCGGCGAATTTTCCGCGTCCACCCGATTGTTTTTTGTAGACTTCCCTGTGATTGGCTGCCTGTGTCAAGGCCTCTTTATACTCGACCTGTGGCTGACCTTGGTTTACTTCGACCTTGAATTCACGTCGTAACCGGTCAACGATTATATCTAAATGCAGCTCGCCCATCCCTGATATAATGGTCTGTCCGGAAGCTTCATCGGTTTTTACTTGGAAGGTCGGATCTTCTTCCGCCAATTTTGAAAGCGCCATCCCCAATTTATCGACATCGGCCTTGGTTTTAGGCTCGACGGCGATACCTATTACGGGATCTGGGAAATTCATGCTCTCTAGAACGAGCGGATATTTTTCAGAAGTAAGGGTATCCCCGGTTTTAATGTCCTTAAATCCAACGGCAGCTCCTATATCACCGGCTTCGATATAATCGATGGCATTTTGCTTGTTGGCATGCATTTGATAGATCCTGGAGATTCGTTCTTTATTGCCTGTACGGTTGTTCAATATATAGGAACCCGCATCCAATCTACCTGAATAGGCCCGAAAGAAAGCCAGACGGCCCACAAAGGGATCCGTGGCAATCTTAAATGCCAAGGCGGCAAAAGGTTCTTTTACATCAGGTTTTCTTATTTCCTCTTTTTCGGTATCCGGATTGATGCCCTTGATCCCTTCCTTGTCCATCGGAGAAGGCAAATAGCGGCAAACGGCATCCAATAGAAATTGTACCCCTTTATTTTTGAAGGAAGAACCACAGATCATGGGGATGATACTCATATCCATGACGGCAGCGCGCAAAGCGGCATGTACCTCATCTTCGGTAATGGAGTCTTCATCCTCGAAAAATTTCTCCATCAGGGATTCATCATATTCAGCAACGGCCTCTATTAAAGTAGCCCTATATTCTTTGACCTCGGCTTTTAAATCTTCGGGGATATCGACTACATCAAAGGTAGCTCCCAAATTTTCCTCATGCCAAATAATGGCCCTATTCTTCACCAAATCGACCACCCCTTTAAAATCGGCTTCATCCCCGATCGGCAATACAATGGGAACGGCATTTGATTTCAACATATCCTTTACCTGCCTGCACACCATCATAAAATCGGCGCCTTGTCGGTCCATCTTATTGACAAATCCTATGCGAGGTACTTTGTAATTATCGGCAAGTCTCCAGTTGGTCTCTGATTGTGGCTCAACGCCATCAACCGCGCTAAAAAGGAATACCAAACCGTCAAGTACCCGTAAGGAACGGTTTACCTCCACGGTGAAATCAACGTGGCCCGGGGTATCGATTATATTAAAGTGATACGCTTTTGTTTCGTCGGTTACCTGCCCATTTTTCACGGGAAAGTTCCAGTTACAG
>JALHST010000163.1 GCA_022865355.1 Maribacter sp.
CGATAGATTGGGTCTCTAGGGCAAAGAAGTTTCTGTTTGGGAAATTGGGATACTTTCCTGAGCTATGCGCAACTTATAAATCCTTGAGCTCCGCAGTCGTTCGTCTCGACAATAGTGATTTTGGCCACCATAGCCGAAGTTGTATTGGTTATTTTCTTGATTATTGGTTTTAAAACTGATCTGTTCGCAAAATTGAGTGGAATATTATTGTTGCTTTTTGCACTTTCAATGACGTTTTCAACAGGAATAAAAGGAGCCTTCGATTTTTCTGTTTTTAGTGCTTCTGCCGGAGCTTTTGCTTTGAGCCTTATGAAGGAAAAATATTTGGAATTGGACATTCTCATTTCCAAAACGAAAGGCATACCAAAAAACAAGACGACACCAAAACCTTGACCCCTATGAAAAGCCTTTGTCCGATTCCCTAGGGGTAAAATTCTGTTTTTATAATCACCTTTTTCTCATTAAGAATAACTATACATATATCATTGGCAGTCTATATGCCCCTAAAGTCTATTTAACTTGATTCAAAAGATACACCGCCCGTTCCAGGCATAGCTGAAGGAGATATGCACGCCTCGTGAAGACGTCATTGCTCTCTGTATACTGCTTCATCCTCCGTAGCTTCCAACTTCGCCAAGGCGTCGTTGGAGACATTAGCGAAGGAGGACTGTTCACTGTTCACTGCCAACTGCTTACTGTTCATTGAACATCCCGCTTGGCCCAAATCTCATACATCGGTTCACCCTTGCTATTTTCACCCGTATGGTGCCAGTCGCCCCCTTTCAATTCATAATCGAACTTCAACGAAGCCCCGACACGTGCATTATCCCGGGAGAAGTAGGCAATGTTCTCGGTATAGACACCATCTTTTGCCGTGTACGTGCCCCCGCCCGTACCGAAAAACTGAAGGGTGTCGGTATTATAGGCGACCCATTGGAAATACCCATCGATCAAGAATTTTAAGGTCTTTCTGGGATTTTCATCACCCCGTCGTTCTTGCCCCGTATCGGGACCTCTTGTGGCAAAAAGCCAGAGCCCGTCAAGATCTTGTTGCAGCTTTGGCATCCCGACAAATTTCAAGGGTTCCCCATAGTGAAGTTTCAGAATTCCTTCATTGTAGGTAAAGGGCAGGTCCAATTCCTTAATTCCGTCCATTTCAAAATTCGAGTTGAATTCAAGCTGCACCTTTAATAGGTTGTTTTTATCGGAATAAAATCCCCCAAGGGTTTTTATAAAATTTGCTGGGTTTGTTTCAAATTGAGATATAATTAGGTAATTCTGGTGTATTTTTAGTTCGAATCGTATTTCTTTTCCATCTTTTTCGACAGTTGCCAGATAGTCCCCTTCGGGTATCTGGGCCCTCAATACAAATGTGAAACATAGGAACAAGAGTAAAATTTTAGGCATACTATTTTTTTTCGGTCTCATACGTGGCTGCTTTGACAACTAAGTTAACGATTAAGAGGTTTAATATCAATACGTTGTATAAAATATAGAAGAAAAAAAGCTTCTAAAAGAGGGTTTGGTTAAATATCATGTAATTTTTTTTCTGAATTCTTGTTATTTAAAATATTTTCTTTTCATTTGCCATAGCATTTAGCGTAACAATATACAATGTATCACCATGTTCGAGTTCTGTAGTTCAAACGACAAATACCGTTGGTCAACTTCGAATGCTTTCCCATTTGCGCAAGGTCGGCGCAATAATTTTATTTTTCCCGTTACAGGACAAACGATTATGATTTAATAGGCATGTCCAAGGCGATCGCTGAAATGTATAAAACTCATTTATTATAACGATTTTTAGATACCCAATCCCTTTTAATGAATACCAAGTACATTGATCTTATTGATCAGACCTATTATTTCCCGCAGGAAGAATTTACCTTGGAGGGCGAATATTTGCGGTTTCACGGCATTCCATTGAACGAAATCGTTGAAAAGTATGGTAGCCCCTTAAAATTTACGTATCTCCCTAAAATTTCGGAAAATATTGGTCGGGCCAAACATTGGTTTGCCAACGCCATTGAAAAGCACGATTATAAGGGCAGATACCAATATTCGTATTGCACAAAAAGTTCCCATTTTCAGCATGTTATGCAGGAAGCACTCAAAAATGATATTCATATTGAAACTTCCTCGGCATTTGACATCAACATTGTCGAAAAATTAAAGAAGATGGGGAAGGTTAAAGATAATACCTATGTTATCTGCAACGGATTCAAAAGGGACCAATATATTGAGAACATAGGGCGTTTGATCAATGAGGGCCATCAGAACTGTATACCTATCATCGATAATTATGAGGAAATAGACCTATTGACCGAAGCGATCAACGATACGTTCAAAGTAGGCATACGAATCGCTTCGGAAGAGGAACCGAAGTTTGAGTTTTATACATCGCGTTTGGGGATAGGCTATAAAAATATTGTCCCTTTTTATGAAAACCAAATAAAGGATAATGACAAGGTAGAGCTTAAAATGCTGCATTTTTTCATCAATACGGGAATCCGTGACAATGCCTATTACTGGAACGAACTCGTAAAATGTTTAAAGGTCTATGTGCGATTGAGGAAGATGTGCCCGACCTTGGACAGTCTGAATATTGGTGGCGGTTTCCCCATCAAGAACTCCTTGGCGTTTGAGTACGATTATCAATACATGATTGACGAAATCGTGAACCAAATAAAAATTGCTTGTAAAGAAGCTGAAGTACCGGTACCCCATATATTCACCGAATTTGGTAGCTTTACAGTAGGTGAAAGTGGTGGTGCCATATATGAGATACTCTATCAAAAACAGCAGAACGACCGCGAAAAATGGAACATGATAGATTCCTCATTTATTACGACCCTACCCGATACGTGGGCGATTAATAAACGTTTTATCCTATTACCCATCAATCGTTGGAACGACGAGTACGAGCGGGTGCTTTTAGGTGGTATGACCTGTGATAGCGATGATTACTATAATAGTGAGCAGAATATGAACGCCATTTACCTTCCGAAATATAGAAGGGACAAACCGCTCTATATCGGTTTTTTCAATACGGGCGCTTATCAGGAAACCATAGGGGGTTATGGCGGATTGCAGCACTGCTTGATCCCACAACCGAAACATATTTTGATCGATAGGGATGCCGATGGCAATATAACGACTGAACTTTTTAATGAACAACAAAAGGCAGAAGATCTGCTTAAAATTTTAGGATATGAGCACGACTAAGAATTATGCCGGAATTCCGGATGAATTTGCGCAATTGGAAACAGCAAAGGTAATCTTGGTTCCTGTACCTTATGGAGGGACCGCCAACTGGGGCAAAGGGACCGAGAAGGGCCCCGAAGCGTTTTTGGAAGCATCCCAAAATATGGAACTTTACGATATCGAAACAGACACCGAGGTCTTTGAACAAGGTATCTATCTGGCCGATGCCATAACCGAAAACAGTTCCCCTGAGGCGGTGGTCGATGCGGTACATAAAGTGACAAAGGAATTTATCAAAAGAAATAAATTTGTCACGATTTTTGGCGGGGAACATTCTCTTTCAATAGGCACCGTTAGGGCTTTCAATGAATGCTTTGATAACCTGACGGTTTTGCATATTGATGCGCATGCCGATCTTCGTAAATCGCATAATGGCAGTAAATTCAATCATGCCTGTGCCATGCACGAAGCGAGCCAAACTACGAATCTTGTACAAATCGGGATTCGCAGTATGGCCGCGATCGAGAAGACGTTTATGGACGAAGAAAGAACCTTCTTCGCCCATGATATGGTCAACGATGAATATTGGATGGATAAGGTCATAGAACTTATGTCAAAAAACGTATTCATCAGTTTTGATCTGGACGCCCTAGATCCCTCGATCATGCCTTCGACGGGTACCCCCGAACCGGGAGGACTTTTTTGGTATGAGACCTTGGAATTCTTAAAACAGGTATTCGAGGAAAAAAATGTGGTAGGTTTTGACATCGTAGAGCTTTCGCCAAATCCGGCCGATCGCTCCTCTGATTTTCTAGCGGCGAAATTGTACTATAAAATGCTTAGCTATAAATTTATGGGAGAAGCGGTCGACGATGTCTATGATAATACGTACGATATAGAGTACAAGTCTGGTAATAACACTTCAAAATTCGAGGATGACGAAGACTAAAGGGGCCATATCAAATTTTATCGAAAAGTACTATCTACATTTCAATGCGGCCGCCTTGGTGGATGCGGCCAAAGGGTATGAAGCACAATTACAAAACGGGGCCAAAATGTTGGTTTCCTTGGCAGGGGCGATGAGTACGGCAGAACTGGGAAAAATTTTCGCAGAGATTATCCGTCGGGATAAAGTACAGATCATCTCATGTACGGGCGCCAATCTAGAGGAGGATATTATGAACCTCGTAGCACATTCGCATTATAAACGGGTGCCTAATTATCGCGATCTGACCCCTCAGGATGAATGGGAATTGCTTGAAAAAGGATTGAACAGGGTGACCGACACCTGTATCCCCGAAGAAGAGGCCTTCCGCAGGTTACAAAAACATATCTTCAAAATCTGGAAGGATGCCGAAGAATCCGGACAACGCTATTTTCCACATGAGTACATGTATAAAATGTTACTTTCGGGCGTATTGGAAGAACACTACGAAATTGATTTGAAAAATTCATGGATGTACGCCGCAGCCGAGAAAAATCTGCCCATTGTTTGCCCGGGATGGGAAGACAGTACTATGGGGAACATTTTTGCATCCTATGTATTAAAGGGCGAACTTAAGGCCAGTACAATGAAATCGGGAATCGAATACATGACCTTCTTAGCCGATTGGTATACCGATAATTCGACCAAAGGCATCGGTTTTTTCCAGATAGGGGGAGGGATTGCCGGGGATTTCCCGATTTGTGTGGTTCCTATGCTCTATCAGGATATGGAGCGTACCGATACACCGTTTTGGAGCTATTTTTGTCAGATAAGTGACAGCACGACCAGTTATGGCTCGTATTCCGGGGCGGTTCCCAACGAGAAAATTACCTGGGGTAAATTAGACATCGATACCCCAAAATATATTATTGAAAGCGATGCAACCATTGTTGCGCCTTTAATTTTTGCTTACCTTTTAGACCTATAATTGAAATATGGACAACTTAAAAAGAGTGATTGTCGATTTTAAAAAGCTGACCCCAGAGGTTTTAAAACTTCTGGTAGAGAAGTATCCTGATGGCTATGATGATCGAAACATCATTTCGTTTAAAAATGCCCAAGGCGAGCGTATCGAGGCCGTAGAGGTGACGACCGATGATACCAAGTATTTGGTAAAGATCAGTACCAAGTTGGAAGTTACCATGGCGAACTACGACGAGGATGACTATGAGGACTTTGATGATAACGATCCGGAAGCCGTACAAGATCCCGAGGATATGCCCGATGACGAAGATGAAGATACAGGGGAATAGTCCTTTTTAACCTAAAGCCATTATCAAGCTTATTTTTAAAAAAAGGTAGGCTCTACATTTGCTTGCATGATTTCCTGGGATATCGGTAAGCCACTCTGCTCGCCCATCAAATAGGCTTATCTTTGTATCACCTACGATTTTTTACTTTTAAAGAAACCTATGAAAATTACTGAAATAGAAAATATCGAGTTGAAATTCCTTGATTTGGACGATTATATTGAATTAAAGGAAGCAATGACCTTGGCCTATACGACCATGCCGAATGCCTTTTGGAAGGAACATCAAATTGAAACCCTGATCAATAAATTTCCAGAGGGACAGGTAGTTATAAAAATAAATGGTCAGATTGCGGGTTGCGCCTTGTCGATTATCGTAGACTATGATCAATTCGAAGCAAGCGCCACCTATAAGGAAATTACGGGCAATTATACGTTGAGCACCCATTCCAAGGATGGTGATGTACTGTATGGCATCGATGTTTTTATTAAGCCCGAATTCAGGGGTTTGCGTTTGGGAAGAAGATTGTATGACTATAGAAAGGAATTGTGTGAACGACTCAATTTAAGGGGTATTGCCTTCGGGGGAAGAATTCCGAACTATCATAAATATGCCGATACCTTGACCCCAAAAGATTATATAAACAAGGTCAAGGTCAAAGAAATTAATGACCCGGTCCTAAATTTTCAGCTGTCAAACGATTTTCATGCCTCTAAAGTTATCAAGGGGTATTTGGAAGGCGATGCCGCTTCCGGCGAGTATGCCGTACTAATGGAATGGGACAATGTCTATTATGTTAAACCCAGTAAAAAGGCATCGTTTAAAAAATACATCGTGCGTTTGGGATTGGTTCAATGGCAGATGCGCCCGTATAAAAATTTAGACGAATTAATGCATCAGGTTGAATTTTTCATAGAATCCCTTTCTGGATATCGTTCTGATTTTGCCCTGTTCCCTGAATTCTTCAATGCACCGCTTCTTGCCGAATACAATCATTTATCGGAACCTGACGCGATTCGGGAACTGGCCAAGCATACGGCCCCCATTATTGAACGGCTTGCGCGATTGGCCATTTCATATAATATAAATATCATTTCTGGAAGTATGCCCGAATTGATCGATGGGCATTTGCACAATGCAGGGTATTTATTAAGAAGGGATGGTACCATGGAGCGCTATGAAAAACTTCATATTACGCCCAATGAGGTCAAGGTCTGGGGCCTTCAAGGGGGCAAACAATTAAAGGCCTTCGATACGGATTGCGGTAAAATCGGGATTTTGGTCTGTTATGATTCTGAATTTCCCGAATTGGGCCGGATTTTGGCCGATGAAGGAATGAATATATTATTCGTTCCCTTTTTGACCGATACGCAAAACGGATATTCCCGAGTACGTAACTGTGCACAGGCCCGGGCCATTGAAAATGAGTGTTATGTTGCCATTGCCGGAAGTGTTGGAAATTTGCCAAAAGTGAATAACATGGACATACAATATGCGCAATCAATGGTGTTCACGCCTTGTGATTTTGCATTTCCCGCCAATGGGATAAAGGCCGAGGCGACCCCGAACACCGAAATGATCTTGATCGCCGATGTTGATATAGACTTGCTCAGGGAACTCAACCAATTTGGCGCTGTCCGAAATTTGAAGGATAGAAGAAAAGACCTCTTCGAGCTTCGAAAGAAATAAAGTTATGGGAACTCGGTCGCCATTTGAAACTTATGCCCTAATTTAGGGTAACCATTTATTAGTATAGATGACTATGAAAAAAGCGCCGTTTCACTTGTCACTGCCGTGTACGAGCATTAGTAAAACCGAAGACTTTTACGTTGATGTAATCGGCGCGGGCCTGGGTCGACATTCACCCCGTTGGCTTGATATTGATTTGTTCGGGAACCAGATTACTTTTACAAAGGCAGGGAACTTCAACTTTGCCTACCGGTCATATAAATTCGAGGATTCCGTTTTGCCGTCCTTCCATTTTGGGGTTATCGTCGATAGGGATACTTGGGACACCATTTATCATAGGTTGATGGCATCGGAATATGAAATAACTACCGAAGTTACCTTCCTCAAGGAAAAAACCGGGGAGCACGTTTCCTTCTTTATTCGGGATCCCAATGGTCATATGGTCGAATTTAAAAGTTTCCGAAACCAGAAGGAAATGTTTCGTGAATAATACCTGTATAGTTAGCTTCTAAAAGTTTGAAGTAGTCATTTAAAGCGTCCTTCCTATTGGAAAAAAAATCGAAATCCCACGAGCTCGCCATTATTGGTCGTGAAGAATGGTGTGTTTTTGAAGGATTGGGGATCCCTGCCATTAAGGCCCGGATCGATTCGGGGGCCAAGACGTCTTCCTTACATGCGTATAATATCGAATATTTTCAAAAAAAAGGCGAAGAGTGGGTACGTTTTGATGTGCATCCCCTTCAGCGAAATAGGGAAATCACCATATCCTGTGAGGCGCCATTGATAGGCCGCAAGCATGTCAAGAGTTCTTCGGGCACCACAAAAGAGCGCCCTATCATTAAAGTCCCGATTACCTTGGGAAATCACACCTTTGATATTGAACTGAACCTGGCCAGCAGGGATTCGATGGAATTTCGAATGCTTCTTGGACGCGAGGCCTTGATGGATCGCTTTGTAGTAAATACTTCAGAACAATTCAAGGTACAGAACTTCACCGATGCTGAAATCAATGAAAAGTATACTGCCTTTAAAAAGAAAACCAAAAGTTTGTGGATCGGACTCCTTTCAAACAAGCCAAGGACATACACGAATAAAATAATAATCAGGGCAGCCAAGCAAAGGGGACATCATATTGTTTTATTAGACCCCAACGAGGCGTTTCTAAAATTCAAGACGCAAAAATCGATCTTAGGCTATGTCAATAGGGCCAAAGAAGACCAACTTGACGCTTTGATACAGCGAGTAGATCCCGAAACACAAATTCTTGGGTTGGCGATGGTATGGCATTATGACCATAAAGGAATCTTCTGCCTGAACACTGCCGAAGGCCTTTCGAATGCCTACAATGCGCCCCTAGCCTGGCAATTGTTCGCGCAGCATACACTGCCGTTGCCGAACGCGGTATTCGCTAAAGCGACTATTGACGTCAATGAAGTGAAAAAGATGGTAAACGCCCCCTTGACTTTGAAATTTTACAAAGGCACGCTAATAAAAAAAGTCATTGCCCTACCTACCTATGATCAATGGGAAGCGGTGCTTGCCAAAACGAAAAAGGCGTATAGCCATATTTGGGTTCAGGAATCAACACTATCCTTAAAGCAGCTGAAGATCCGGTGTTTTATCATCAATGGCAAAATAGTGGCCTCGGTAGCCGAACAAAACACAGAGGAGACGTCGGCTCAGGCCACGGGAGCGAAAGCGGCATCCATCAAAATTCGGATCAGCATGGAGGAAAAAAAATTGGCATTAAAAGCAGCGAAGATCCTAAATCTAGCCGTTGCCGGAGTCGATATCCTGCGCGCTAGAAAAGGTCCGTTTTTTTTGGGAATTACCCCTTGTCCTAAATTGGAGGGCTTAGACCAAACCACGGCGAATGAAATTGCCGATACCATGATCTTGGCCATCGAAAAAAAGCTGCGGTTCAGTCACTATGCTGCCACTTCCTAGGGCAAACCGTTTCTTAGGGCGCCAAGTTTCGCAACATTTCACCAGTGGTCCTGTCCAAATCAAACTCGGCTTTCCAACCCCAATCGGCACGTGCCCGGGAATCATCGATACTGGAGGGCCAGGAATCGGCAATACCCTGTCTAAAATCGGGTTCGTATAAAATCTTAAAATCTGGAATATGGTCTTTGATGTTCTCTGCAATTTCGGCGGGCGTAAAACTCATTGCGGCCAGATTGTAGGAGGATCGTACCTTGATATTTTCGGGAGCACTTTTCATAATGGCCATGGTGGCCCGTATGGCGTCGTCCATAAACATCATCGGCAGTTTGCTATCCGCTTTTAAAAAGCAGGTATAGGCCTTGTCCGAAAGCGCTTTATGATAGATCTCAATGGCATAATCGGTGGTGCCGCCCCCGGGTTGGGTCTTCCAACTAATAAGGCCGGGATATCGGATGCTGCGAACGTCGACCCCATATTTATTGAAATAATACGAACACCAGCGTTCCCCCGACTGTTTGCTGATCCCATATACGGTACTCGGTTCCATGATGGTGGTCTGGGGCGTCATTTCTTTTGGGGTGGTCGGGCCGAAAACCGCGATGCTCGAGGGCCAAAACACCTTGCTTATTTTATTTTCCTTGGCGAGGTTCAACACATTGAACAGGGAGTTCATATTCAGGCTCCAGGCCCGCATGGGGAATTTTTCGGCAGTCGCACTGAGCATGGCCGCCATTAAATACACCTCGTCAATTTCATAATGCATGACCACATCCTCAATGGCGGCATAGTTGGTGGCATCAAGAATTTCAAAGGGCCCTGACGCCATCAAGTCCTTGCTTCCTTCGCGAATGTCACTGGCTATCACATGGCTATTGCCATATACCGACCTTAGGGCCAAGGTCAATTCGGTTCCGATTTGGCCGCAGGCCCCTAAAATCAAAATGGTTTTTTGCATTAAAACGACGTTAAAGAAATTCAAGGGCAAAGATACCGTTTATTAAAATTTGTACCTTCGCTTCATGAACAAATTCGTGTTTTTAGGGCTTTACCTACTACTTTTTAGTGCCTGTAAAGAGGATAAGGTACAGGTTGCCACAGAGAATGATTCCGACTTTATAATACCTACTTCAAGCTGGCCCAAAAAAGCCATTATCAATGCGAAGGCAACCGAAATTATTGCCACTTGGCCCGAATTCAATGCGATGGATGCGAGTTTTGATGCGCTTTACAATGTAGCCAATCGGGAAGATCTGATCTTGGTCATCGAAAACATGATCGAGGCACAGAAGAATTTAGAAGCCTCCCTGTATCCGGTTATTTTTGATAAACCCCAGGTGCGAAGCCGACAAAAAGTATTCAAGACCTATATCTTGAAGACCAAGGGAAATCTGGAATATCGCCTCGATACCGAAGAACCTATCGTACAGACTATTGAAGCCTATAATGCCCTAAGGAACCAGTTCAATGTGATCGTGAACAATACCTTGGATACCAAATTGATCTTGAATGAAAAATAGCATGTCCATTTTGATCCTGTGCCTGCTTGGCTGGGGACTTAAAGCCCAGCAGGAAGCCCCCAAGGAGCAAATAAATCGCATATTGGACGCCTGGCACCAGGCGGCGGCCGATGCCGATTTTGAGGCCTATTTCGGCCTGATGACCAAAGACGCTGTCTTTATCGGCACCGATGCTACCGAAAATTGGCAGAATCAAGAATTCAGGGCCTATGCGAAACCGCATTTTGACAAGGGAAGGGCTTGGAGTTTTACCAAGGTGGTGCGGAACATTTATTTGAACGACCGGGAGGATGTTGCCTGGTTCGATGAACTGCTGGATACCCAGATGAAATTATGCCGCGGCTCGGGCGTACTCGAAAAAGTAGACGGCCAGTGGAAGATCGCCCACTATGTGCTTTCCATTACCGTCCCCAATGAAACAGTCGATGAATTGATTGGCCTTAAAAAGGAACGGGACAGTGTGTTGCTGCTCCAGTTGAAGGAATATTAAATAAAAAAAGCGGACAGAGGGTCCGCTTTTTTTTTGGCAGTATGTAAATTTTAATTTTTCTTTTCGGCAACGGGCGGATTTTTGCGTTGCTCCAAGGCCTGCTTGCTCAAGCTGGCCAGATTGAAGCTGGGATCCAAGGCCAGGGCCTCGTCGATCAAGGCGATGGCCGCATCAATATTGTCTTTGTCGTTATTGTACTGTACCAAGGCCTTTAAATGCAAAAAAGCGGCCTTCAGAGATACTTCATACGGTTCTTGTCGCTCGTAGAAGGCATATTTCATGTCATCCTTTGCGTTGGCCAAGCCATATTCAATATTGGTCATGGCGCCTGTATTGTCACCGGTCTGTATTTTCAGGTCGCCCAATTCATAGGCCAGATACGGGTTGGGAGCCCTCGCATATAAGACCTCGAACTGCTCCAAAGCGCGTTTGGGTTGGTTGAGGGCCTTTAACGAGACCGCTTTTACCTGTACCGCCAAATCGGAATCCGATTCGTTTTTCTCGATCCCGATGGTATTCAGGGCCTGCAAATGTTGCCCATCGTTCGCATAGATATAGGCCAAGGTGTCGCGTCGTTCTATAGAAGGGGAAAGCACGTTTAAATGGGTCATCGCATTGATGACTCCCTGGACATCGCCTTGTAATCGCATCTGCTTATAAAATGCCTCATAGTGCTTTTGCAATTCGGTAGAGGTTTGGGCCGATGCCGTCATTACTGACAAGAACAGCAGCGCAAAAACTATTTTTTTCATCGTATTGATTTTTTTTGGTGCGCTAAACTATAAAAATTATCGGTAGATCGGTGTTAAGGAAAGCCTTAAAACATGGCGAACATAAAAAAAGGATGCCATTTGGCACCCTTTTTCCTATTAATGACCCGTTACATTTACATTTTTAGGCAAGGGACATTGAATAATCCTTATTCTTAAAAGAACGCAACAACCCGGCATAAAAGCCAAGACTCTTAGGGTCTTTTTCAATACACGATCTTAAAAAGTCTTTTAAGTTCTTGAAAAGCAAGTTGACGTGTAGGGTAGGGACGTTCGTATTTACCTCCTGCGGATGGTAAAACGAATCGTCTATTACAATATCCATTTCCACGCGATGGCGATGATAATCTATCGCGATATCGGCCGCATTATAATACTTTTTTAGAATGGCTTCATGCAGGTTTTTATATTGGTCGGTCGATTTTTGGTTGGAACAACTTTTGGAAATCAGATTTTCAATTTCCTGGGTAATTTTTTGTTTCATTGTTGAATTTTCCATGGCAATCGATTTTTATTTGTTACCCTAAAATTACGCACTTTATCGATAAAGTGTTTAAAATCAAGGGTATAATTAACAGTATACCCCGGCTTTTGTTGTGAAAGCAAATAAAATTGTGGTGAATTACCCTACAATCGTTGTCATAAAACGATAGTTTTTAACATTTAGGAGATTATATGGGCATACTATCTTTCCGGTTTTACCGCTCTCCCTAATATATATGGGGGGTTGCAGCCCTCTTTTTCGTGCTTCCCCTGGATAATACTCCTTCTTTTTGGGATGTAGCGGGTACACCCCATTGAAGGTTTCATGCCACCAGCCATGCAGTACGATCGCTTGAATAATGCCGATACAATCATCCAAATGAACAAGATTCACGGGTTCATTGCCATTGTTGAGCCCTTGCTTGCCCGATAATTGCGTAATCGGGTGCCTATCCGGTCCTATAAGTCCGCCAAAACGGACTATGGCAACCTCTAACGACCTATCGTTTTTAAAGAGTTGCTCGGCCGCCAAGAGCTGTTTTCCAGATTCGGTATGGGGGCGGGCAAGCGATTGCTCGGTTACTTCGCCTTCAAGATCGCCATAGACCGAAGTACTACTGACAAAAATGATTTTTTTAATAGTACTTGCTTTGATCACCCGACAGAGTCCTGCCATTTTCTTGACATAGTCTTCCGAGTTTTTGCCACGCAGTCTGGGAGGGACATTGATGACCAATACCTCCAGACCCTTTGGAAAATCGGCAATATCCCCTTCAATTCCTTCTTCGGTGAGCTGTATTAAAAAAGGGGTTATGCCTGCTTTTACTAGGGTACCTATTTTTTCTGCGGAGGTAGTGCTCCCTTTGACCAAATAACCTTGGGCCATAAATGTTATGGCCAAGGGAAAGCCCAACCAGCCACAACCCAGAATGCCGATGGTCTTACTCAAAACGAATGGTTTTAATCACCAAAACGGCATCATTGAGAACAAAAGGCATGGGAATCGCGTTTTCGGGCCGTGGTGGAATAGCAAATATAGGGTTGTCCAGAAGATCGTTCGATGCCTCATAAAGGGTAAGCTCTAAAACTGAATCCTTGGGAATCGTCAGTGCAAGTTCGGTATCATCGTTATTACTGATATAGTGCGTCAGCAATTTACCCTGTTTTCGGGATTGCAAATAATACTGGGATAGCGCAATGCCGTTGATCGATCCCTTGGTGATGGGGATCGCATTGGTAAATAGCTCCAAACGGTTCACAGGGCGCTGAGGTTTAATGCATATTTCAAGCATTCGGTCATCACCGATAAGGGTATCCCTCGTCTTTTCGATGAGGGGTAGCGGAATATTTTTAATTGGGGCCTCGGATACATAGGTGAAACCAGAGGCATATTTGCTGCTCAGCGTATTTTTCGATAGTTTTTCAGGAGTTTTTTTATTCTTACCGATGTAGTTTGCCGTCCAATCGGAAAGTACATTTTCATAGGTAGCCCACTGTGGGATGCCGGTATCGGCATCCATCACATAAAGTAAACTAGTCGGCTTGGCCCTGTCCTTGGTAAAGCCGGCAGTAATATGGGCGTCGATCATAAAACCTATGAATAACAAAATGCCTAAGCCCGCCATCGGTTTCTTAATGGTATAAAAGCCAAAGAGGGGCAAGAGTAGCACGAAGGTCAAGGTGGCCATAATAGTCGAGGCCACCATCGTTTTTAGTCCCAAGCCCACTGGAAACATTTCGATCAAGGGGGCATAGAGCCAAAGGGCCGGCAATCCAAAGAATAGGAGCAGATACAGACTGGGCGCTTTTTGGTTAATGGTCACAAAGAGCGAGGCCAAAAGTGCAAATACAGGAATGATAAAGAAGCTTGCTCCCTTCAGATTTAGGGCAACGAAGGTGCAGATTATCCACCACACCATAAGGGGTGCGATCAGGAGGTTGGGCGTTGAAATTTTCCGGAACCAGTGGTAACAGGCAAAACAAACACCTACCGAGAGGAGAGCGAAGGCCCATATATAAGTATGACCATTATAGGTGAACCCCTGTAAAATGTCTTTATACTGCGGATATAGCGATTTCAACAAGGGCCAACAATAGTAACCAACGACCCCATTAATGAACAAGGCCAGAAGAAGGGGCAAAAATCCTTTTAAAATTTCACGGAGGACCAGCACATTTTTTCTAAATCCGTACCATACCAGCAATATGAAGAAGATACCGGCCAAGACGATCATGGGCCAAATCCATTCAAAGGGATAGGACACCAATTTGAAAAAGGGCACATTAAAATAAACATAGTCGTTGAGACTCTTCAAATTATTCAGATCGGCATCACTAAAATGCCGTAATAGCGGCATCAAATAACTTCCTTGGTGTGATAAGGTATTGCGGTCGAGTCGGTCATAATCGTCCCGTACCGTATGATAGTCGAAATGGTCGTCGATAAAGGCAAAATTAAAGCCTTCGATATCACCGTCCTCGCGAAATATAGTCAGATCCGTGTCATTGGGCAACATTTTATATATTGAATACGCCAGGGAGTTTGCCACGGGATATTGCGGATTGGCCTTGGTAAATTCTTCTATAAGCCGTGCATTGCCCCGATTGGTCTCTATCAGCATAAAACTGGGACCGCCGCTGCCTCGGGCCTCGAAATTAAGTACCAGGCCCACATCTTTCGCCCAGGGATGTTCGTTCACAAATAAATCCGCTCCATTAAGGCCGAGTTCCTCGGCATCGGAAATCAGGATTATGATATCATTTTTTCGGGTTTTTTTTTCTGCCAAAAGCGAACGGATCCCTTCTAAAATAGTGGCGACCCCGCTGCCATCATCACTGGCACCCAAAGAAGAGTGCGGACTACTATCATAATGGGCGAGCAAGAGAAGGGCTTTGCCATTTTCCGTTCCCTTGATACGGGCAAGGATATTGGTCGCCTTGCTAAAGTTACCATAGTCGCCTGAGGTATACCCGCTTTGAAGCGAAGTTTCAAGCCCGAGCTCTTTAAGTTGCGCAACAATATACTCCCTTACCCTTGTATGGCCTGGAAAACCCACACCGTGTGGTTTTTCGGCTATACGTTTGACATGCATCAATGATCGATCGGTAGAAAATGAGGTCGCTTCAAGATGCCCGTCTTGTTCATATTTTGGCATTTCAGCTAGATGGCCCCAATAAATGGCCAAAATAATGAGTAGAAAAGTTACGGCCGAATCAATTTTATTCATATCGAAAAATTGGAAACTAAAAGTATAAAATTCCACGGCTTTAGCATATTTTTTGGTAATTATTTAGATAATTCGCAGAAAATACTTATATTTAAGATTAATCTAAAAATTAACGGGTATGGGAATCAAGAGTTTTCAGGGTATCAGGAAGGTCTTTAAAAAGGAATTTGACGCCCCAATTTTGGTAAGTGATTATATGACAAAAAAATTGATCACCTTTTCACCTGAACAATCCATTCTGGAGGTTATGGAACTCTTTACCAAATACAACATTTCGGGAGGTCCGGTCCTCGATGAAAATGGATTCTTGGTGGGTATTATCTCCGAGGCCGATTGTATGAAACAAATCTCCGAAAGCCGCTATTTTAACCAACCTATATTAGACAAGAGTGTTGAAAAATTTATGACAAAGGAAGTAGAGTCGATTCCGCATGATATCAGCATTTTTGATGCCGCAGGCATCTTTGATAGGCACAATAGAAGACGCTTGCCGGTCATGAAAGACGGACTTTTGGTAGGCCAAATCAGTCGAAAAGACATTGTAGTGGCCGCCTTGCGCCTTAGTGGGCATAATTGGAAATGACCAGCGGGGAAAAGATGAATCCACGATTTTTCGTATAAAAAAATGCCTTCAATTTAGAAGGCATTTTTTTTAATGGCAACATTAATGCGTCTTTTGCAGGATAGAGGCCTACTCCCGTTTTACGATCATGTAATATTCATTCTCCAGTGGGAGATACCCCAAATCATACACAAAATAATAGGTGGTGCCCTTTTTAGTGGTATACAGATTGGTGATGAAATCAAAATCAAAACCCTTGTCGAGTAATCGTGTGCGCGTCGTACGGGTTTTGCCATCATGTAACGGGAAACTATCCAAGACGCGATAATTTTTTCGGAGCCGATTGTTTATGTTGCGAATGAGGTTTTTACTGTCTTTATTCACCTTATTGTTATGGGCATTGCGGCAATGATCCGAGCAGAATTTTTTATCTACCCTACCCAGGATACGCTCCCCACATTCCAAACACTTCCTTTCCTGATCAGACACGTTTATAATTGAATTTAACTTCTTCAGTACTGCCGTCTGTATGGGCAATTACGAAATAGATATTCACTTCATTGGCATCGATCCTTTCGAAAGTAAAGCCGTCGAAATAAACGCGATTGCCCTCAATTTTTACCAATTTGAAACTTTGTACTTCGTCTTTCTCCTCCCAACCCTTAAGATCGGTATGAAAGTGTTTTAATTCAAACCATAGCGTTTCTTCGATTTTTCTGATATGGCAGATTTCGTAGAAGTTCACGGCACCATCGCTTACCAGTTTAAAGACGCACATCATGGAACCGCCCAGGGGCGGACTCCAAATTTCTTCGGTGATTCCCCCAAAGGCTTCGCCTTTCCAGTGGCCTGTCATCCAAGCGATTTGAGATAGATCCGCTTTTGGGGATCGGGCGCCCTCGGGCAGCGAAACCGTATTTTGGGCCGCACCATTGACTGTAATGAGGAGCGTAAGCAATAAGATTGATTTCATGTAACTAGGTAGCTGGTTACAAGTTACAAATTATCCGATTACAAACGGTTAAAATGTAAAGTACAAGGGTTCAAGCAATTATTCCACAATTAGGTCGTATTTTAAAAGCAGCCCCAATACCCCTTCTTTGGAAAATTTGGCTTTCCGTACCTTATTTTTTTCGGGGTCTAGGCTTATATGATAGGCGGTCCTAAAATCAGCCTTCTCCAAAACGGTATTTTCAAAAATAGCCCCCTGTAGATTACAATTATCAAAAAGCGCATTCGACAGATCGGTATTGGTAAAGTCGGTTTTAAGGAACTTGCAGTCCTTGAAAATTATATTTTTTAAGGTAAGGCCATAGAAAGAAGCTAAATTCAAGGTGCAGTCATCGCATTGAAACCGTATTAAAAAATCGTTGAGGTCTTCGAATTTCAACCCCAGCATCTTGCAATGTGAAAACCTGACCTCCTTGCATAGGGAATGCTTGATATTGGCGTTACTGAGATTACAATCGGTAAACACACACTCCGTAAAGTTCTGGTTGTCCAAATACCCATTTGAAAAATCACATTGTTCAAACACACAGTGCTCATATTCTCCTTTTGGGAGGCGGGTCTTCGTATAATTTTTGCCTTTAAAGGTTTCGTCCGCTATGTAATTCATGCCATGAGGGAGTTAATTTAACTGTCATTGCGAGGAGCCGTCGAAATCTCCTTAGCAGTGTTAAAGCAAATGCGACGTGGCAATCTGTTCGATTCTTGTTCTATAGCCAAAGATGGCTTGGTTTGGGTAATTTAATATAATTGTTATTTCCTTTTTGCCCACTCTTCGCGATGAAATACGTAATAAGTGAACAGATTGCCTCGTCCCTTAGATATTATGTGTTACTATTTCTATTTGTAAAACTATTCGCAATGGCGTATTGATTTATCGTTCTGACAATATCAAAGCCGGTAGCCCTAGATCCTGATACATTTTATTATAGGCCCGCATCTCGGTATTTACGATGGCGTCCCGCTCATTCTCGTATGTTTTCCAGTCTGCCAACAAGTCTTGCAAGCGTTCCTTGGCACCCACCGTAACCTTGGGCTCCGCGACATCGACGTAGCCTTTGAGCTCCATGAATTCGGCATTCAACTGGTTGTGGTAATTAATGACATCCTGAAAAGTTTTTTGTTTGGGTTGAATCAGGTTCTGCTCCCAGGTATCTATTCTTTCAATCAATGTTTTTCCTTTTTCCACTAACTCCTTGGCCTTGACATTATCCTTCAATAATTTGGCATAACCTTCTAATTGTGACTTGGCGGATCGCATTTGTTTGACGGAGGCATGTATGTTTTCGATGGCGTCCTCGATTTGGTTCAACACGGCTTGTTGATCCTGATAATCTGCTGGGGTTCCTTCAACGTTCGGGTTTGGTAGGATGGTAACCTCGGTTTCCGAGGAAGTTCCTTCCAAGGTCAATCGCAGGGTATATTCTCCCGGTGCGACCCTTGCCCCGTCATAACTTCCGTAAACGAATACATTTTCGACCGCCGGGGAATCTTCTTTTCTAAAATCCCAGTTAAAGCGATTGTATCCATTTTTTGAAGGGAGTACCTTGGGTTTCGAAGGGCCACCTGGCCAGGACTTAAAATCCTTTGGTTTTTTGTTGGTATAGGTGCGAAGTACTTTTCCATCGTGTAATACTTCCAATTTTAGGTTCAAACTATCCGCATCCTTATCCAAATAATAATCAAAGGTCACCCCACTTTTGGGATTGTCCCCGAGTCCTGGCTGCGGTTTTTCACTGCTTCCACCAAATAGGCGATAGGTATCCTTGGGTTTAAAAATCTCGACGCTTTGTTTTGTTCCCCCAAGATTTTGAAGGGCGGCTACATCGTCTAAGATCCAGAACGAACGTCCGGCCGTGGCGGCTACCAGATCATTGGTCTGGAAGATGAGGTCATTGATGGGAACCACGGGAAGGTTTAATTGCAAGGCTTGCCAATTCTGTCCGTCATCCAAAGAAATATAAAGTCCGGTTTCTGTCCCGGCATATAATAGTCCCTTGCGTTTGGGATCTTCGCGGACTGCGCGTACAAAGGTATGTTCGTCGGTAATTCCATTCGTAATTTTTGTCCACGATGTCCCATAGTCAGAAGTTTTAAAGACATAGGGCTTTAGATCCATCGACTTGTATCGCATTACCACCACATAAGCGGTTGCCGGGTCGTGGGGCGACACTTCGATGCTATTTATAATGCCCTCTCCAACGTTGGGCGGCGTTACGTTTTCCCAATGTTGACCGTCGTCTTTGGTAAGGTGTACGAGGCCATCATCGCTCCCGGCCCAAAGCACCCCTATTTCATGGGGAGACTCTACCAAATACATCAACGTATTATAATTCTCGCCTCCGGCCGCTTCATTTGTATAGGGAATACCGCCG
>JALHST010000164.1 GCA_022865355.1 Maribacter sp.
ATATCAAACTTATCCAAAACTTTCCATTCTTGATCGAACAATTTGAGATTGTTGCTTTTGTGGATAATAAAATTAAACGGCAAGGCGTCAAAATATTCGGGGCGAACCTCAGCTTTTGTCCAGTCTGAATCCTTGTTATCGACCAAGGTCTCCTTTCGAAGAAATTGGATCCAAAAAGACATCAATTTTTCAAATTCGGAATACCTCTTTTTGTATAACGCCTCTTCCATCATGTGGTGGAGGTTTGAGCCTTGAATATAGCCCATCTCAGGCGCACTGTTTTTTTCTATCCCCGTTAATTTGGCCGTGCCCTCAAAATTTTTGGTCCCTAACCGATTTTTGGTCACCACTATGTTATCGCCCGCATCTAAAAAACTGGTATACATATTAAAGGGTTCGTATCGATTGCATGTATAAAACTGGGCCAAAAGGGATGGGTCGATCCCGTGCGTCGATTTGGCGGGACTCGCAACAATCAAAAAGGAATTTGACAGGTCTTTGATGATGTTGTTATCATCTAGGGCCGACCAAACCAATTTTTCATGGAGAAGATTGGCCTTTGGCTTGGGACTATAATGTCTGTCCTTCGTAAATTTTATCAAATCGGTACTATTGAATCCTTCTTTCCCAAACCCCTGCTCAGATATCACCACTTTGGGCAGCTTATAATCTGGAAACGGATATAAAAATTCAAAGGATTGAAATTTACTCTCCAATAACATATCCTGTATTTCGGTTCGACCAAACGTGGTGATATCTTTTGCCCCATATTTGCTTTCAATACCGACATAGGGCTTCCCGGTATGGTCCTCATTGTATCCTGAAAAATATTTAAGCCCCAGCTTGTTTTCAATGGCAATGATCAGAACACCGTTTGGCGAAAGTAAGCTTCTGTAATGCTCCAACGCAGCGTGAAAGGGATTCTCTCGTTTTGAATACTTAGCGGTATATTCGAAAACGCCGATCAGGGTAATGATATCGAATTTCTGATCAAATTCGACTTCCTCCACATTGCTGCAAATTACCGTAACATTGTCTAGGTCCTTACATCGTTGCCTCGCACAGCGGGCTCTTGACAAACTGCCTTCGACCGAAGTGACCGTGGCGCCCGTTTCGCCTAAATACCTCGAAATCGCACCACAACCGGCCCCGATTTCAAGAACGGTATGGTTTTTCCCAATGTTTATGGGTCTTAGAATATTGGAACGATAGGTAGAAAAGTGATATTCACTGCTCCAATCCCTTATTTTACTTAGCAATTCCTGCGAAAAAATCGAATTGTCCCCGGAGGCTTTTAAGGAGTCATATATGTATTGCTCCTTTTTTTCACCATCGCTGTAATCGATAATATTGTCGGGGTTTACATAGATTCTATCTTTCGAATTGAATAGGAGTTCATTTACTTTCATGCACAGTTTTTACAGGTTTTTTTTAAACTTTCGCCCCAGAAGGGAATTTCTATTTGCAATGCTTCCTTTATTTTTGATGTATCCATCACGCTATATTTTGGTCGTTTGGCGGGCGTTGGATATTCTATGGAAGGAATTGGCCTTACGGTGACGGTTACTTTTTTCTCATCATAGATTGCCCGCGCAAAATCATACCAACTTGTTTCTCCCATATTACGGTAGTGATATAGCCCATATTTATTGCTGTTTTCCTCCATGAGCTGCACAATAACTTTTGCAAGGTCTGTCGCGTTGGTAGGAGACCCCATTTGATCATTTACGACATTTATTGCGTCACGATCTTTTGCCAATCGTAACATACTTTTAACAAAATTATTTCCATATTCAGAATACAACCATGAGGTTCGGATAATAAAATATTTTACCATCCGGTTTTGTATATATTGCTCCCCTTTTAATTTGGAAAGGCCATAAACATTCATGGGATTTGGGATGTCTTCTTCTGTATAAGGTGATTTTTTCGCGCCATCAAAAACAAAATCTGTAGAAATATGGATCAAACTGACATCGTACTTCTTGCACGCTGTGGCCAAATGACCAACGGCTTCCGCATTTAACTGAAATGCCCAGTCGGCCTCTGATTCTGCCTTATCGACCATCGTATACGCCGCGCAATTAACACAAAAATCAAATTTGTTCCCCTCAAAAAATGAATCGATTTTTTTCGGATCAGTGATATCCAGCTCACGGTAATCTGTATAAACAAATTCAAGTTTAGGATGTTCCTTGGCAACATCCTGTATGCTTTTGCCCAATTGGCCGTCTGCACCCGTTATCAATATCTTCATTATAATCGTGCGTTATTGAGGCTTGGCAAAACTAAGTCTTTCTCGGAAACTATCAGTTGGTCCATGGGCAATTTCCAATCGATGGCCAAGGTGGAATCTGCATAGAAGATGCCCCCTTCAGATGCTTTATCGTAATAATTATCGCATTTATAGAAAAAATCAGCGGTATCGCTAAGCACCACAAAACCATGTGCAAAACCTTTCGGTATATACATTTGTTTTTTATTTTCAGCACTCAATTCAACGGCCAGATGCTGCCCAAACGTGGCCGATCTTTTTCTTAGGTCAACGGCTATATCGAGTACCGTACCATTGAGGACCCGAACCAATTTCGCCTGTGCATACGCGCCAATTTGATAATGTAGCCCCCGTAATACGCCTTTTGTCGAGAATGACTGGTTGTCTTGAACAAAATTTACTGGCACACCGACTGCCTCATCAAATCGTGCCTTATTGAACGATTCCATAAAGTAGCCCCTATCATCACTAAATATTCGTGGTTCCAGTATAAAACAGCCTTTAAGTTCGGTTTCAATAAACGTCATTGATGCTTGTTTAGAATCCCTAATAAATTTTTGCCATAACCACTTTTCATTAAAGGCTCGGCCAACGCTTTGAACTGCTCTCTGTCGATATACCCCATTTCAAAGGCTGCCGCCTCGATAGCACCGATTTTTAGCCCTTGCCGTTCCTCAATTACCTCAACAAATTGCGACGCCTGCATCAGGGACTGAAAAGTGCCCGTATCCAGCCATGCGGTACCCCGGTCCAAAATACTTACACTAAGTTTGCCTTTGCCGAGATATACTTTGTTCACGTCCGTGATTTCCAATTCCCCTCTCGGACTGGGTGGAATGTTCTTGGCTATTTCAACAACGTCGTTGTCGTAAAAATAGATTCCGGGGACCGCATAATTCGATTTGGGGTCATCCGGTTTTTCCTCAATACTTATGACCTTGCCATGAGGATTGAATTCAACCACTCCGTATCTTTCGGGATCATGTACCCGATAGGCGTAGATAATACCCCCTTCGGGATCATTATTGGACTGCAACAGTTTGGCCAAACCAGAACCGTAAAAAATGTTGTCCCCTAAAATTAAAGCTACTTTATCCTTCCCAATAAAATCGGCCCCGATTATAAATGCTTCCGCTAGACCGTTGGGTGCCTCCTGTACGGCATAGGAAAAGGAGCAGCCATATTTTTTCCCGTCACCGAGTAACTCCTTAACAAGCGGGAGGTCTTTGGGGGTGGAAATTATTAAAATTTCACGGATCCCCGCGTACATCAATGTAGACAAGGGATAATAAATCATGGGTTTATCGTAAATGGGCATTAGCTGCTTACTTACCGATAAGGTCAATGGATGTAGCCGTGTTCCCGAACCTCCGGCCAATATTATTCCTTTCATCTTAATTGTACATTTTTTTATAGTACTTTTGGTACTCGCCAGAAGTAACATGGTTCAGCCATTCTTTGTTGTTCAAAAACCAGTCTATGGTTCGTTCCAAGCCCTCTTCAAAAGTGACCGAGGGTTTCCAGCCCAACTCCTTATTGATTTTTGTAGCATCTATGGCATATCGCAAATCGTGTCCCGGTCGGTCTTTCACGTAGGTTATGAGTTCTTCGGATTTGCCTTTGAGGCGCCCGAGCTTTTTATCCATTAAATTGCAAAGCAATTTGACCAGCTCGATGTTCTGCCATTCGTTAAAACCTCCGATATTATAGGTTTGATGATTCTTGCCCTTATGAAAAACGAGGTCTATGGCCATGGCGTGATCTTCTACAAACAGCCAATCGCGGGTGTATTTGCCATCGCCATAAACCGGTAAAGGCTTCTTTTCTATAATGTTATTGATGAACAATGGAATTAATTTTTCCGGGAAATGATTGGGGCCATAATTATTCGAACAATTCGTAATCACGTATGGTAGCCCATACGTTTCGCCGTAGGCCCTCACAAAATGGTCCGAGCTGGCCTTGGATGCTGAATACGGTGAATTAGGATCATAGGGGGTTTCCTCGGTAAAAAGACCCTCCGAACCAAGTGATCCATACACCTCATCGGTACTGATATGATAAAATCGCTTGCCCAGAAAATCTGCTCCCCAGGCATTCCTGGCGGCGTTCAGTAAATTTACGGTGCCAATGACATTCGTCCGCACAAATGCCAAGGGATCCGCTATGGAACGGTCAACATGGGATTCCGCCGCCAAATGTATTACCCCATCAAAATGATATGTCTTAAAAAGTTTGTTAATGAAGGCCTCATCGACGATGTCCCCTTTTATAAAAGTATAATTCGGTCGGTTCTCAACATCGCGCAAATTTTCCAAATTTCCGGCATAGGTCAATGCATCTAGATTGTAAATGGCATAATTCGCATATGAGTTAACAAAACGGCGCACTACGTGTGAACCTATAAAACCTGCGCCGCCGGTAATTAAAATTTTCATTTTTAAATAAATTTTGGCCAACTAACTGCCTTTAAAAGATTCTCTGCCTGTTTCACAGGTTCATTTCCAAGGCCTTTTTGTTGAGGAATTTTATAAATGAGAATATAAAAAACAAACATACCAATATTGCAGGCAGCAGTACAAGTTTCTTTCCAAAAAACGCTTTTTGAACTTGTTGGGGCTTCCCGAAGTTCACAATTGTGATAGCCTCATTTTGCTCCCTTAAATCAAGTTTCTTTCTTTCAATATCCCGTATAAGATTGTTCTTAAGATCAAGCAATCCCGTAATATCCATCTTCTCCTCATTATCCAACACGATTTTTCCTTCTCCTGATCCTGTACCCCCGCGACCCATTGTTTCGGAATATTTGGCCACCAGATTGTCTATTTGATCGACCAGTAGATGATCTTTTTCGATCCTTTCTTTCGCATTTTCCATGTAAATGCTTGTCAAGTCATTGAAATAATCATTGGAATTTATGTATTCCATTACTTTGGTTGCCGTCTCGGGTCCGTTCGTCCCGTCTTTATAGTAGAAAGTAATTCGATGGTTCAGGGAAGTCCTGTTCAATATTTCTGCCCTCACCACGTCGGATACAAAACCGCTGCTCTGAAATTTCTCCAACAGTTCTAAGTATTCCATATCCTGATCGTTTAAGATCTTATCGCCAACAGTTTCTATTGTTACTTCCAACCCCTTAAAATTGTCAATATGCACTCCAATACCTTCGAAAAAAATCGAGTCTTGCGCCTTAATATTGGCCTCCAGTTCATTGACCACATCATACAGATAATTCTTACTCTCCAAATTGGGTCGCACGATTACCTCGATTTTTAATTTTTCGGCTACTATTTGTTTAAGTCCGTACCCGACCGCCAGGCCAAGGACTATTAAACCAATCAGTATATAGATGTTTCTTCTCAGATATACATATATCCCAAGAAAAGATCGGAAGAGCTTTTTAAAGGAATTTCGTATCATTTGAAACAACTGGCCCAAGTCTATTTCATCGGAAGGAGATGGTGTTTGCTTTGGTGTTTGTTCGGCCATAATTTTATGAATTAAAAATTTGTTGTAATATTTTATCGGTTATCAAATATGTTGGTTTGACTCCTGTCGTTCCTAACCCACCAGAAGCCAATGTGCTGCCTGTCTCTAAAGGATTGTCCGATGCGTAATAGGCATAACGCACCTTCACATTTTCCCGAATACTCTTTCGTATCTTTGACGCTGATTGAATCGCTTTTTGGTAATGGACGCCCTCCATCTCAAGCCCTATGACATTCCAGGTAGATTGATGAAAAAACGTCAAAATATCCTTGTTTTGAAGTGATGTTCCCAATACCGAAACCATGGTGCCCTCATAAACCTTAAGACCATTCCCTTCAAAATCCTTTGCCGTAAATTCGTTCTTAAAGGGATAGTTGTCGGCCGTGCCTTCAAATATATGGGCCGATGGTATCATTAAATCCCCTTTCCCTCCTTCTAAAATGCCTGCTTTCCCCATGACCGAAATAGAGGCGACGTTGAGAAAAACCTCTTTATTCTTCTTTGCCATATAGGGCCTTAATAACTCGTCGATGGTTTCATACGCTTGTTCGCCGAAGGCATAATCCATGACAAAAATAACGGGTTTTTCCCTATCTGACATGCCTTTCGGTAGTTCGTAGCCACATACGCCTTCTCCCATTTTGGCCAAATCGAAGAACTGCACATCGATATTCGTTCCCGAAATGTCATCAATGGTGATCATGCCGTTCTTTTTGGCGATCTGGGTTACCTTATTACGCAGCCCAATATTCGCCGGTGAACTCAAGGCCTCATATATCTCGATAGCGCTCTGTTTGGCAAACTCACTATTTAGGGCCTTGCGCGCAAAAAGTGAGTTCATTACGCTATGCATATTGGCACTAATGATATGAAGCGGTCTTTGCAACAAGCCATTTTTGGCCAAGGTTTCCTTGATGGTTTCGGCCCATCGCTCCCCATGGATGTGATGGCCTAGGCGCTCACGCAATACTGCGCTAAAGGTTATGATTCTTTTTTCTCCGGTGACCTCTTCCTCAATGGCTAGTTTCCCTAACCAAAATATGATTCTTAAAAATCGCTCCGGGTCATGTTTTGTTGAAAATTTATGATAGACCTCCATGATTTCCTCAAAGGAACGACCTAGGATATTCGCCGTATGTATTAGGGCCACTTCTTTTTGTGCTTGGGTCAGCTTTTGCTTTTTTAAGGCGGCCTCAAGTTTTACCCAGTCCCGGATCGTTTTATCGGTGTCCTCGATCAGGACACGCTTGGCGATTTTTTGTGATTCGATAAAAAGAAATGTGAGGTGGGTCAAAATATCGTAAATATCAGAGCGGCCCCGGGTTATTTCGATGTTCATTTGCTCATCATCGATTCGGTAGCAGTTTCTTCGTCTTTTGGGAGGAACAATGGCCTTAAAATGTGATTTTCCATAGCCTTCGTCGGAAGTCAGGTTGATGTACCTACATTGTTCGATCCCTTCGGGAAGTCGCTCAAGAACATAAATAAGGCCATTCAGTTCTGCCTTCTCCTCGGCAATGGAACCATATATTTCGGGACGTAAAAGAAGTAGGGCATTTTTTATCGATTCTCCTGAAACCCCGGTCGGCTTATAAAACCCGCGATTGAAAAGATGCCGCATGGTAATATAGAGACGCTCGATAGCATTGGTCGATTCCTGTGCCCTGGTTGTGGTATTATTCTTGCCCATTCAGATATCTTGTTGCAAAATTACAATTAAAATTACGGATTTTTGAAACGCACCAAAACATCGGCCACTTGGCGATCATTCGACAATCGTTGTACCTTGTTTTGACCACCCAATTTGCCTATTGATTTCATATACTCCCGAAAACCTCCGGGTCGTATCGAGGTCACTTGTAGTTTTTGAAGGATTTTACCGGAGATTAGATCAAAGTAATAGCTATTTTGTTCCTGCATCGAGGTATCTAAAATATTGATGAACGTTTTAAGATCCTTTGGTGTCTTTTCAAATTCGACCAACCATTCGTGATAGGGCAGTTCCCCGGTGGACGGATTTATCTGTGGGGCCACCGTAAATTCATTCACCATTGCCTTGGTTTGGGCGATGGCCTGGCGCATGGCTTCTTCGACTTCCTTGGCGATGACGTGTTCCCCAAAGGCCGATATAAAATGTTTGATTCGACCCGAAACTATAATTCGGTAGGGTTTTAAAGAAACGAACTGAACGGTATCTCCTAGATTATAGGCCCATAAGCCGGCGTTGGTCGAAATGATCATGACATAGTTGACGCCCAATTCTACCTCCGCCAAGGGTATCCGTTTTGCTTGGGGTCCAAAAAAATCGGCAGCTTTTACGAACTCATAAAAAATGCCGGCATTTAATAACAACAATAATCCCTTTTCTTGTTGGGAATCCTGGTAAGCGAAAAATCCTTCACTGGCCGGGAAGAGTTCAATACTATCTACATTTCGTCCTATCAAGCGTTCAAAT
>JALHST010000165.1 GCA_022865355.1 Maribacter sp.
ATCCCGAAGTATATTGTTCGGGCATTCTAAAAACATTTTAACAAGCTTATGATGTTTGGTCCCCGTCTAATTTATATAGCTCATAATCAGTATACAACTTGATCAGGGCAGACACTGACCATGCCTGCTGAATACATCCCTTGCCTTTCCCTTGATTCGGTTTTAGTCCGTCAAAAATCTCGGAAATGCAGTAGAGGCCGTTGTGGTCATAAAAATGAACCTTCAAGTCAGTAAGTTCGGCCAAGACCTTTTTTTTGTTCTTATGGCTCTTACCATAAATTCTAAAAAAGGAATGAAAATAATCATAGAGTAAAAAGGGCCACACCGTACCTTGATGGTAGGCATGATCCCGGGACCATTGATCCCCTTGGTAGCTCCCAATAAAATTTGGGTCATCCATGGCCAAGGTCCTTAGCCCGAAGGGTGTATAAAGTTTGCTTTTGATCGCCTCAAAAATACATTTCTCCTGTTGTGGGTTCAATAACCGAAAAGGCAGACTTAAACAGAACAGTTGATTGGGCCTGAAACTATTGCCATTCGAACCATTGGGAACGATTACATCATATAATGTACCCTGTTTATTCAAGAACATTTTGGGGAAATTGGTTTCGAATTTTGAAATAAGCCCATCATATTTTTTATCATAGGGGCTCTGAAGTTCTTTACAAAAGAATTGATATATCCGTAAGGCATTATACCAGAGCGCGTTTATTTCGACCGGGCATCCCATACGGGGGGTAATTACCTTCCCGTTCACCATGGCATCCATCCAGGTCAGTTGTTCTCCCTCTTGGCCGCCAAACAGCAATCCCTCATCGGTCACATGAATATGGCATCGGGTTCCTGTGACATGATGCTCTAGGATTTCCTTAAGTGCCTTCATCCTTTTTTTGATAAAGACGGTATCCCCGAATTTATGGTAGTATTCATAGGTAGCAATAAATAGCCATAAGGTGGCATCCATGCTATTATACGCTACCGTGTCATTCCCATTATCCGGAAATCGATCGGGTATCATTCCTAGATCGATACTGCCGAAAAATGTAGAAAGGATCGATTTTGAAATTGCTTTGCGGCCCGTGGCTATAGTTAATCCGCGCATCGAAATCATGGTGTCCCGACCCCAATCGGCAAACCAATGGTACCCGGCGATAATCGATTTGCTTTTGGTCGATTCCCTGCTTACCAGAAATTGATTCCCTGATCGTAGTAGGTCATTATAAAAAATAGATTTTGGCCCTTTCGATTGGATCGAAGCCTTATTATACTCCAAGGCCCATAGTTTTTTAAGATCTTTTGAAACCATATCCCCGTCAACCGTAAAACACAGTATTATTTGTTGATTTGGTTTTAATTGTATTTTCAGGTAACCAATCCTATAATAATCACAATCGGAATGCAGGCCACGTTCCTGCGATTTAGGAAGTTGTACATTGCGGTACCAATCTCGCGCCTCCAAGAAGTTCCCGGCCGTCCAGCTCGTAAATAGGGGTGGACTGCCATACAATGGATAGGTTTTTAAATGGTCGGGGGCAAAAATCGTATAAAAATCAAAGGTCGGGTTTTCGTGAAACGTATTATGATAGTCGGTATAGGCATACAATGGATGCATTTCGAGTGTAAATGAAGCCCTTCCCGTATTGGTATACTGAAGCAGGGTGGTATTACTACCCTGAACCATTGTTATGCGTTTCTCCAATTGCCATTCCTCAGTCCCGTAGTTCCATATTGGCAAGGGTTTGGTCATGAATTTTTGAATATAGCGTGCCCCGTCCGGATATATAATATTAGGATATTGATTGGTAGATAGGTCAGAATATTGTCCATTCATAAAGACCCTTTCCTCGACTTTGGCCACTAACAACTTTCTGTCGCTAGGGGGTTTAAAGGCCGAAATCAAAAGGCCATGGTAGTGTCTTGTGTTCGCACTACTCACCGAACTCGAGGCATAACCACCGAGTCCATTGGTCAACAGCCATTCTTGATCGAATAATTCGTGCATCATTTAATGTATTTCCTCGATCAAGTTAGTCACTAAAGCAGTCCAGCCGGTTTGATGTGCCGCACCCACACCTCTGCCGTTGTCCCCGTGAAAATATTCGTAGAACAAGATCAGGTCCTTAAAATATTCGTCTTGGTACTTCGCTTTATAAAGCGCATTTACCGTCCGATCACCATCGGCGTCCTTTTCAAATATTTTTATCAATCGCTTGCTAAGTTCGATACTAATTTGATGCAGGCCCAGTTCATTCTTGGACCCCGTTGGATACTCAAATTTCAAGTCATCCCCGCAATACCGGTGATATTCCTTAATGGCATGAATAAATAGGTAATTCATTGGAAACCATACCGGGCCCCGCCAATTTGAATTCCCTCCGAAAAGTGAGGTCGTAGATTCCCCGGGCTCATAATTAATACTGTACTCGGTACCATCAATTTTAATGGTATAGGGCTTTTCATGCACTTTCGACAAGGATCGGATCCCATACGGACTTAAAAACTCCTTTTCGTCCAATAAGACTTTCATCAACACCTGCATTCGGTCTTTGGGCACTAAAGACAACAATAAATCGTCACCCTCGGCAAACTCTTGTATGACGGGATATTTCAACGTTTCCATACGATGTTTTTTAAACCAATGGACGCTCTTTTCGAATTTGGGAAGCTTATCTAGCGTCGCCTTTTTGATAGTTAGAACTGCCACTAGTGAGAGCATCCCGGCTATGGAGCGCACCTTTATGGGGGCATACCTACCATCGGGCAATATGAGTTTGTCATAGAAAAAACCTTCCCTTTCATCCCAAGTGCCCTCATATTCCATACTGATCTTGTTCAAGGCTTCAGCGATATACACAAAGTGGCCAAAATATTTAGTGGCCATATCATCGTAAGAGTCATCTTCCAAGGCCAGTTCTAGGCTAATTTCGAGCATGTTTAGACAGTAAAGGGCCATCCACGCCGTGCCATCTACTTGTTCTAGGGTACCGTTTCCAGGAATTCCCTTGCTTCGATCAAATACCCCGATGTTGTCCAATCCCAGGAACCCGCCTTGAAAAACGTTTTTTTGATGGCTGTCCAACCGATTGACCCACCATGTAAAATTAAGGGCCAATTTATTGAACATCCTCTTTAAAAAACTTGTATCGCCCTTACCCGTCTTGCTTTTTTCGGTTTGGTAAATATTAATGGCGGCCCAAGCCTGAACGGGTGGATTTACATCGCTAAAGGCCCATTCGTAGGCAGGTATCTGACCGTTTGGTGCCATATACCATTCTTTTGTAAAAAGCAACAACTGTTCCTTGGCAAAACGGGGATCGATCAAGGCCATGGTCGTGCAATGAAATGCCGAATCCCAAGCGGCATACCAAGGATACTCCCAATTATCGGGCATCAACATGACATCATGGTTGCGCAGGGTTTTCCAGGTATGATTGCGACCATCTAATCGTTCGACCGGTGGCAAAGGCTCCTTCGGGTCTCCATACAACCATCTTTCGACATCGTAATTATAATACTGTTTTGTCCAAAGTAATCCGGCGAAGGCCTGTTTTTGTATTTCATTGTATGTCGTGCCCGAATTCCTCAATTGGGTCTCATAAAAAGCGGCACATTCCTTTCTTCTTTTATCAAAAACCGTGTCGAAAGTAGCATCGAATGGATGTTCCAACGTTCCGGCAGTCAATCGCAGTCGGATTGATCTGGATTCCCCACCCGCCAAGTTTAACTCATACAAAGGTGCAAATTTTGTGCCTTCATCGTTCTCGGTGGCCACCGCAAAATCGTTCTCGATGACCGCGTTATGAAAGAGGTCTTTCTTATAGGGATGGTCATTGGGCATTTTGAAGACCTTTTCATCATTGGTTTCGTTTTCAGTGAACAATAACTGTGTGGCATCATCAAAATACAGGTTATAGCTGCCCACATATACATGATCGACCGATACAAAAAACTTTCCGTCACGGAGCTGTTTTGTAATCTTGGGCTTTTTGGGCATGTCTTCAAAACTCCAAAAATTACGTATCCATAACGTAGGAAGAACATGAAGCGGGGCTGGTTTCTTACTGCGATTACTAACCGTTATTTGAATAAGGATATCCTCATTATCGGCCTTGGCATATTCGGTAAACACATCAAAATAGGCATTGTCATCAAAGATACCGGTATCGAGCAATTCATATTCAAGATCATCATTTCCTCTCTTGGCATTTTCAGTAACCAGCTCAACATACGGGTATTCATTCTGCGAATATTTGTACAAATGCTTCATATAAGAGTGTGTAGGTGTATTCTCAAGATAGTAATACAGTTCCTTGACATCCTCGCCATGGTTACCTTGATTCCCCGTAAGCCCGAATAGGCGCTCTTTAAGAATGGGGTCTTTACCATTCCAAAGTGCAAGGCCGAAACAAATATTACAATAGTGGTCAGAAATGCCAGCGAGGCCATCCTCACCCCATCGATACGTGCGACTTCGGGCATGGTCATGGGGAAAATAGTCCCATGCCGTCCCATTTGGGCTATAATCTTCGCGTACGGTCCCCCATTGTCGCTCACTTAAATAGGGGCCCCATTTGAGCCAGTCCTTTTTTCCAGCATAATGGGCATCGAGGCGCTTTTGTTCTTCAGATAGTGGGTTCATATATTCAAGAAAAATTAACCGTTCGTCGTAAAGCCAGGATAGCAGGTCATGCCTCCATCAACAAAAATAGTGGTTCCGTTGACGTATTCAGATTCATCGGAAGCCAGCCAGACTGCTGCACTGCCGATATCTTCCGGCACCCCTATCCTTTTATACGGAATTAGTTTGTTCAGTTCTGCCAAGGCTTCAGGGGTATCCCATGCCGCTTTGTTGATGGGTGTTTTAATTGCTCCTGGGGCGATACTGTTGCAACGCACCTTTTGTGGGGCATATTCCTGGCAGATGCTTTCCATAAGCATAACAAGGCCACCTTTTGATGCAGCATAATTGGCGTGTCCAGCCCATGGAATGATTTGGTGAACCGAACTGGTATGGATGATCTTCCCGAGTGATTTTGAAACCCCGGGCCGCATACCCCTTCTCAAAAATTCACGGATCGCCTCCCGTGCACATAAAAATTGCCCCGTCAGGTTTACATCAAGGACCAATTGCCAGTCTTCAAGTTTCATTTCATGCAAGGCCGCGTCTTTCTGCAGCCCTGCATTGGGCACACAGATGTCGAGGGTACCAAAATGGTTTACGGTCTGTTTGAACATGGCGGCCACCTGATCTTCTTTGCTAACATCGCACTTGATGGCGATGGCTTCGCCACAAAGGTCATCGGCAGTAATTTTTTGTGCTATTTCTTCCGCAACTTCGGGATGTGAAAGGTAGTTGACCACCACATTGGCACCATCACGGCCCAAGGCAATGGCTATGGCCTCTCCGATTCCCGAACTCGCCCCGGTAACGATCGCTGTTTGTCCGGCAAGTCTTTTATTTGGTTTTTGCATTTTTCTATTTTAATTTGAATAATGGCTGCGTAATTTGATTCCGAAAATCCTCTTGTCCTAGTCCTATAGGGTAAGGATTTTCCGGATTCCAGTTGCTAATCGAAGAATTTTTCCGCCTTTTTCGGGTTTGAAAAAGAAAATCTAGGCCATCAACTTTTTAATTATTCACCTTATTTTACCATTTCATTTTTAAAATCATCATCACAGTGTATGGCGTTCGCTATAATCGCAAAGATTTGATGTCTAGCAAAACAGAAAGCATCCAGAGCATGGATGTATTTATAAAGTTAATTCGCATTGTCATTTTGCCATTCCTTTGAAATTAAGGTCAACCAAAACGATTATAAATCATTGAACGCTTAATGGGCATTGGTCAGTCGTTCGTCGAACTTTAACAACCAATCCCTAATTTTTTTGGCCGAATCTTCGTCCATTTTCGATGAATAGTAGGTGCCATCGGGCAATTGTATCCAGATGGTCAACAGCACACCGGATTCTGCAGAATTTAAATTGAATCTTGAATGGATGGTTACCGATTGGTTGTTTAAGATGGGGAAAATAACATGTTCACTCTCAAACTCGAGATCTCCCTCATCCCCAGCAATCAAATAGGCGGTGCCTTTATGATATTCAATAAATTTTTGCCATTGGTATAACAAAAAGTTTTCGTTGATGCCCTCAATGTTGGCGGTAAAACTGGTTGCCAATTTGTTATAGGGCATTTGTCGTTCATTGATTTCATAGCTATTTTGGGCTTGGGAGGCCGTATAAACTAACAAAAAGGCAATGACCGCTACTCCTTTTTTCATTTTATTCAATGTATATCTTTATTTATCCGTTTGTATTATTCTTTATCCCTTTCAAAAAATTTCCCTTCGCTATCATAGGTAACCTTGTATTTATCGTCTTTTGTTTCCATGTGGATCTCATAATACGTCTTTTGTGACATGTCAATTTCAAATACCGATTTTAAGAACTCTTCCCCAAACTTGCCTGCAAAGCTATTCTTTACCGCCAATGGAACTTTATCGTAATCGATCTCATATTTGGTCTGTATCCAAGAATCATTGGCATCGAATAAGGAAACATAAGGTTTCCCGTTCAAGTCAAATGTGGCCTCCCAACCCGCCCCTTGATGCTTCCATTGCAAATTTTTGGCTTCGGAATATTTCTTGTGCAATAGTTGCGTTATTTTATTTGAAGGTGCATTAGTACAGCCAATCAAAGAAACGATTAGAAAAATGGGGGCCAGCTTTTTTAATAATTTTTTCATATGTTTTACATTGTTAAAGACGAATGGGTTTAAATCTAGGGACAACCGAAAAAAGGCAGTACGCTTTATCCCTCATGCCCTAAATTAATAAAATTCAACATGCCGGCCTTATTGAGGTGAATGGTCTTTTTACTATGTTCGATTACCCCTTTTCAATCAATTCCCTTTCGCGCCGATTTCTTCTGATACACGGGTCCAGTATTGGGTTCGCCCGAACAGTGCGAATCCGATATACCCTCGAACTTTTAATTCGTTGGGGTTGACCAAGGTAATATAGCATTTGTAGATTTTTCCGTTTTCTGGATCTAGGATCGTGCCATTTTCCCACGTATCCCCGTCTTCGGTTAAACCATTAATTATGATCATCCCTTTTACCGGTCGGTCTTTATTGGCCCCCTCACATTCGATACAGGTCTTGTTTTCCTTATCTTTTTCCAAAATCTGATCGACTTTGCCATACATCTTGCCCTTTTGGGGGTAAATTTCTACAATTGACTTGGCAATCCCGGTTTTGTCATCAATCGTTTTCCATTTGCCCATAACCTCTTGGGCTTGGACACTTAAAAAACCCATGAGTAAAAGATACAATATAAAATTAGGATGTGGTTTAGAGGGCATATGTTATTACTTTTAATGAAACGAAATTTGTTTCGATCCCTCTGGCAACGGCTTGTCAAAAACTAAGGTGAGTTGAAAGGGTATCCACGTAGGCACCAAATTCTGTGAAGGCGCAATAATAAAAAAGTCATTGGTATTCAGCGTAAAACTTCCTTCCAAAATAATCTCGGTATCGGTATCCTTTCTCATAAAATTAATTTCAACAGGAGATAATCTTCTTCGAAATTCTAGATTACCGTCGACGGTATACTGTCCGTCCTCTTTTCTTATTATCGATTTGCTCTGAAAACTCAAATCAGGATTTTCCCAGCTATTGCCAACCCATGCCAAATAATCGGAATGCAAGCCATTGAACGAATTTAAGGGGACATTGAAACCGATGCTCGAAATTTCCCCTGTTTTGTCATCCAAGGCCACTTTTCCAATCATCTGATAGCTTTCCCCATTAATAGGATACACTGGCCCAAAATCTACCTGGTAGGAGATTTTGGTCGTTACATTTTGATTCCTATTTTGCGCATGCAACATGTTTAGTCCGGCTACCCACAAGAATAGAAGTGTTGTGGTGAATGCGTATTGAATCCTATATTTATTCATATCTCTTAGTAATTATATTGTACATCGTCTTTTATGAATTATTATGAATACTGTTATGCTTTCCTTAAAGTGCGGAGTGAATTCCTACATTGATACCCGCACCACTCGTATTTATGAACTGGGTAGGAATCTTACTAAGTTCATTATCTACGGGCGGACTATCGATACTTTGATTGAAGTTGTCAGTAAACACGAATTTTTTTTCTGAAACAGTTAAATCGGCTAGCTGCTGCCCGGGAACCAGTTGCGATTGCCCATCGGTAACTGCGGTTGGAGAATAGGAAACTATTTCGGCCGACTTACTGAAGGTACTTTCTGATTGCATTGTTTTAGAACGAATGATAGCTAAATTTTTGCCCCCCTATGGAAGCATCGGCCATGAGGCCGGCCTTTGGCAGGGCAAAAACGGCCACCCCATCCATGTATTTGGCATTGACGGCGACTCCCGATTTTAAGGCAATTGCCGAGGCTTGGGCCGAAAAGGCAAAATTTGATTCCTCGAATTCATCCAAGGCAGATATATCCTCGAAAAAGACAACCTCAATAATAGATTCCCCACCGGCCTGTAGACCGACGTTCAACTTTTTAAGGTCAGCCATTCCTTTCATCTTGCCATGCTCATAAAGTGCGCCATTCCCCGAGGCCGCCCCTACGATAAATGCCCCCTTACCAACATTAGGGAAAATGACGTACCCTGCAGATTCCTTAAAGAATCGATTAATTCCGGGGTCGGCACTTTTCAACATCTTTTCAGCCTTTACCACATCTTTAATGATTTTTTTATCTTTCTTGGACTGTGCGGTCACCCCTATGACCACCAACATCATCAATACGACTGCAATTGATCTTACTGTTTTCATTTCACTTTTATTTTTAGTATTTCGTAGCAACAAAAGTATTCCGAAAACCAGCTGCTTCACCGCTACTTAAGTAGCATAGCATACGATTTATTTCCATCCGCCGCCTACCCCGACATAGAGATCGACCACGGCGGTAAGTTCTTGCAATTGATCGCCTATCGTATTGAGTTGTGCGGACAAATACGCTTGCTCTGCCGTCAAAACATCGATATAGGAAGTATTTCCATATCCATTTTGCAACAGTTCCTTGTTATAGGCAACCGCTTTTTTCAAAGCAGCCAGTTGTTGTTGGCGGGTTTCGCGTTTCTCCAACGCCATTTGGTAGCTATACAGGGCATCGGACACCTCTTGGCCTGCGGCAAGTACCGTTTTTTTAAAATTCGCCAAGTTTCCCTCATATTGGGCCTTGGCGACCGTGAGTCGCTGTTGGTTCAACCCTTGGTTAAAGATAGGTTGCACCAAGCCGCCTACAAGGTTCCAAAAAGTAGTGGAAGGATTGAATAAGGTATTGGTCGCAGCACTTTGCCAACCACCTTGTGCAGTTATAGTGAGTGCAGGATAAAAATAGGAGCGCGCAAATTTTATCTGCTCGAAATTTGCCCGTAATTCAAATTCCGCCTGTTGCACATCGGGCCGATTGCTCAATAATTGGGCGGGAACCCCGAGGCGAAGTTCGAAATCGAATTGTTGGTTATCCAAGGAATCGCGTTCAATAGGCCCTGGCGGTCGGGATACCAATACCGACAAGGCATTTTCAATTTGTCTGATATTGTATTGTAAATCCGGAATCGAGACTTCGGCAGCATAGAGATTGGCCTCGCTCTGCGCCACAGCGGCCTCGGTAAGCCGATTCGCCGCCTTCAAGGCTTTATTTGTCTCAACATCCTGTCTGCGATTTTTTACAGTTTCAAGGGTGATGGCAAGTTGTTTATCAAAGGCCATGAGATTGTAATAATTGGCGGCTATTTCAGACACCAATTGTGTTTGCACAGTTCTTCTATAGGCATAACTCTGCAGTAATAGGGCCAATTCGGCTCTTTTTGCCGAACTTAACTGTCCCCAAATATTTACTTCCCAGCTACCCTGTGCAGAAACTTGATATAATCGATCATTATAGCCAAACCCCCTGCTTTGTTCGTCCGATAATTTTTGCATCGTGACCTGACCACCCGCGTTCAATTTTGGAAAAAATGCCATTCTAGCGACATGTACGTTGGCTTCTGCTTGCTTTATGTTGGCAACCGCTGCTGCAAGGTCGTAATTTTTAGAAATGCCTTCCTCTATGAGATGTATAAGTATGGCATCTTTAAAAATATCATGATAGGGAATATCGGCAATGGTAGTCGTGTCTGACGTCTGCACATCGCGATAGAGTCCAACGGTTACATTCTCCGGTGTTTTAAACGATTTTGAAGGGCCACAGGCCGCCAGCGTCAAAACGATTAAGACGATTGTGTAAATTTCTATGACTTTTTTTATTGCCATTTCCAAATTTTTGATGCTCCTACTTTTCGAATTAAATCTATTAATAACGCAAGTATTCTGTACAATTAAAACGTTTAAAGTGGCTTTACTGCCCATGCTTACCTTTCAACGATTTCCATATCATCGCCTTTTGTCTTCTTCCTCATTTTTTCCTGCAAGGATTCGAACAAAATAAAAAGGCCCGGGATCACGAAGATGCCCAAAAAGGTGCCTATAAGCATACCGCCAACGGCCCCGGTGGCCAAGGAACGTGTACCTGCCGCACCCACCCCGGATGCAAAAAAGAGGGGTAACAAGCCCGCAATAAAGGCCAATGAAGTCATTAAAATAGGGCGCAGTCGTGCTGTGGCGCCTTCTATGGCGGCTTTTATGATTTCCATGCCCTCCTTTCTACGATCTAGGGCGTAGGCGACTACCAAAATGGCATTTTTCGCCAATAACCCAATGA
>JALHST010000166.1 GCA_022865355.1 Maribacter sp.
GCCTTCGGCGCCTCCGATACCTTTACCGGGCTCACCGACGGGACCTATGCCATAACCGTGCGCGACGCCAACGGATGTACCTTCGCCACCTTGCCGGTGACCATACCTGCATTGGACCCGCCGACCGACATCGCCTTTGCGGCCACCGCGCCCAACTGCCCCGCGCAGACCTCCGACGTGACCCTGACCGTCACCGGCGGCACCGGTGCCATCACCTATGAGATCGTCGCCCCGGCGCCCGTGAACAACGGGAACAACAACGTATTTTTGGGACTGGCGCCCGATACCTACACCTTCAGGGTGACCGACGCCAACGGATGTTCCTATGACGAGAACCTTACCATAAGCCCCGTCGCCCCCATACAGGCGGCCGGGACCCTGGTGCGCGACGTCTCCTGCATGGGGGCCTCCGACGGGGCCGTGGACTTCGCCGTGGGCGGGTTCGCATCGACTTATTCGTATTCCGTGAACGGTGCGGCGGCCATCACCGCGCAATCAGCCGCTACCATCAACCTTACGGGCCTTGCCGCGGGAGACTACACCATCGTGGTCACCGATGAGGCCACCAACTGTACCGATAGCGACACCGTTACCGTGGGCGAGCCCGCCGCGCCGCTGGCGTTTACATTCGCGGTATCGCCCCTGACCTGCTCCGCCGACGGATCGGTCACCATCAGCGCGACCGACGGATGGGGAGGGTACTCCTATGAACTCGAACGGCCCGATACCACCGTGCTGGGGCCACAGGCAAGCAACGTGTTCGCCGGCCTGAACCAGATCGGTACCTACGCCATCAGCGTCACCGACGCCGGAGGATGTACCGTGACCGATACCTTCGATATCGCCGCGCCGACCAACCCCGTTGCGAGTATTGATCCATCTTCCAATTTATGTTATCAATCAACCAGCCTCGCCACGATTGTTGTGGGAGCATCCGGCGGATTGGCGCCTTACTATTACAGCATCAATGGTGGGTCGACACAAACCTCGAACACTTTTGCCGATCTTATTCCGGGCAATTATACCTTTACCGTATTGGATAGCAATGGGTGCACCGACAATGTCGTTCAAGATATATATCCAGAATTAACAACCAATGCCATATTGGCAAAAGATCTTGATTGCAGCGCTAGTCCAGATGCCCAAATCGGTTTGAACATAAACGGTGGTTTGGCCCCGTATACTTATGAAATTGACAGTGGTTCGGGATTTGCCAGTTACCTTGGCGGTTTCCCATATACCACTGCAGCACCTGGCAATTATACTTTTAGGGTTACTGATGCACAAGGATGTACAGCGACTTCCCAGGTTACGGTAAACCCAATTACAAACCCAGTCATTACAAGTGTTGTACAAACACAATTCATTTTATGTAATGGTGATTCTGGGGCGGCTATCAATGTCAATATAGACCCTAGCTTCGGTGTTCCTCCATTTGTAATAAATGTGTACAATACTACAACTTCAACCGACTATGGCAACCAGTTGTCTGGATTGCCGGCCGGGGATTATCAAATCACGCTGACCGATTCAAAATCATGCACAGATACAGATACCATGACTATAGGTCAGCCTGATGCCATAAATTATACTATTTCATTAATCCCCATCACTTGTAATGCTGGAACGGGAACCGACCCAGGGTCGATCACCGTGGAAAATTTAACCGGGGGTACGGCAGAATACACTTATTATTTAACTGGAAACAATGGGCATAATGCGACCTATGTTACTACGATGGGTGGAGAAGACCATACTTTTGCCATCCTTGAATTTGGTATTTATGAAGTAGATGTTGTGGATGCCAATGGTTGTTCCTTTAGGACGACGAATATCATTGCCTCTCCCCCAGACGACCTCGATATCGATGTCTCAACCGCAACGGCCGATTGTGCCACCGGCGGTACGGCCATTGTTACGGTTTCATCCTTGGTAGGAAGTAATGACTATGAATTCGGTATTCTGGATTCTTATTCCGTGCCCTATTCTTCAAGCTATCAGGCGCCAGATGTAGCCATGGGCGATACTTCTACCTTTACAGGATTGATTCCAGGTATAACCTACACCTTCGTTGTACACGACAAGGTTACCAATTGTTACTACTTCGAAAGTGCCGCAGCGCCAATTGATTCTCCATCGAACCTTACTTCCACTCTAGATGTGGTCGCCAACGTTACTTGTACAGGAAACGCCGATGGCAATGTGAGCTTTAGTTTTGACAATTATGATGCTGGCGCAACAGATGTTGAATATGAGATTTTCAATGCGCAGTCAAATGTCTCTACCGGTATTACAGGGAGTTCGCCAGTAAATCCACCTAGTGGGCCCATTACTGTAAGTTCTTTTGGCCCTCTAGCGCCCGGGGTTTATTACGTTCTTTTCAAAGAAATCGGTGGTGCGTATAATGGTTGTACCGTAGGGTCCGATCAATTTACAATTAGCCAATCAACCAATATACTGGCCGTAAACGTTGCCGCTAGCAATGATAATTGTAACGTGAACGCAGGGCGAATTACCGCAGTAGGACAGTATGGTACGACGCCTTATGAATATCAGTTAACGCTTTCTACGGATGCCGCACCAACGGTTTCGACCTGGGCAGGAACCTCCGCCAATGTGTTTAATGTGGAAGGTGACGACTATGTGGTCTATATCAAAGATGCCAACAACTGTATTCAATCTGCCCCAATCACTGTTGTAACCGACCCGGAACCAACAATTTCCGCGGCAATTCTTAACCAATGTGCACCAGATGCCGAAGAAGGTAATTTTGAAGTAAGGGTTACCTTGGATAACGCAGGTGTTGGACCATTTGCGATCAGTTTTGACGGTGGTGCCTATCAATTAACGACATTGACGAACGCGGGTGATTATGTTGATTTTACAGGATTAAATTCTGGCAATCATACCTTTGCCCTGCTAGACTATAATGGTTGTGGAAATTCGGATTCAGTGGATATTTATCCGCCCTCATCATTGTCCGCGGATGCATTGGTACAACCTACTTGTGCTGCAAATGATGGGCAAATTCTATTGGCTCCCTATGGTGGTTCTGGCACCTATACCTATGAGTTGTTCCTTGGAATTGTTAGCGTTAATGGAGCTCCTCAAGCAGCGCCATTATTTACAGGTCTAGCTCCAGGAATCTATACCGCCTATGTTTATGATGGGTTGGTGATAGGGTGTGGGGCCTCGGTAGACATAGAATTAGCAATTCCGGCAGCGGTCTCATTTACCGCGACTCAAACCAACGTTTCCTGTGCAGGCGGTAGTGATGGAACCATTACGGCAACCCTTGATCCCGGGAATAACAACCCGCCCTATGTTTATGAGCTTTTTGACAGTACGGGACTGATTTTGTTACAAGGCCCACAGGCAAGCAATTTATTTACCGGATTATCGGCGAATGACTATACCCTTCGGGTAACATCTTCCAGACTATGTTTTGATAACCTGCCCGTGACGATCACCGAACCGCTTCCCGTGGCGGCGAGCGCCTCCGCGACCGATTTCGCCTGCAACCCGGACAACTCCGTGGCACGGGCCGTGATCACCGCCGTGGGAAGCGACGGCACAGCGCCCTATTCCTACAGCATCAACGGGACGAACTTCTTCGCCTCGAACACCTTCAACATAAGCGATACCGGGGCCGTGCAGAAC
>JALHST010000167.1 GCA_022865355.1 Maribacter sp.
ACCTCGGTCACGACCAAAGCAGAAGCGATCGAAAAAGTGAGGGCATACAAGATAGCAGGCTATGATTTTTTAAAAATCCATCCAGGCATATCCTTGGATGTTTTCGACCAAATAGTGCAAACCGCCAATGAAGTCAATATACCATTTGCAGGTCATGTCCCAGTCGATGTTGGCATTCGCCATGCCTTGGAAAGCAAATATGCCTCCATAGACCATGTGGATGGCTTTTTGGAAGGTCTGGTACCGGAATCACGAAACGTAGATCCAAACGCCAATGGCTTTTTTGGTTATAATTTTGTGCCCCTGGCCGATACCACAAAAATTAATGAGTTGGTGGCCATGGACAAAAAGTATAAAGTCTGGGTCGTACCCACCGAAAGTCTTTTCAACAGATGGTTCGCCCCAGTGGGTGGCAATATACTGCTGCAAGAGCTCGAAATGCAGTACATGCCGGCATCGACCCTTGAAGATTGGCGTAAGCGAAAGGAAGAAGCTACCGGAGTTAAAACAACGTTCAATTCGGTACAATGGCAGCAATTTGATGATATACGAAAACAGTTGATTTTAGAACTTCAAGAAAACGGTCAGGGGCTGCTTTTAGGTTCTGACGCCCCGCAAGTTTTTAATGTGCCCGGGTTTTCGATACATCATGAAATGGATGGCATGCTCAATGCGGGGCTTACACCATTGCAAATCCTGCAATCGGGGACCCTCAATCCGGCTACATTCTTCAATATGGAGGATACTTTTGGGGAAGTGAAGGAGGGGTTGGATGCGGACTTAATCTTGCTGGATGACAATCCCCTACAAGACCTGAGGGCCATCAAACAAGTCACAGGTGTACTGGTGCGAGGAACCTGGTTGTCCAAAAAAACAATCAATGACAAACTGGCGGAAATTGCCAAAAATGCGGCACAAAATTGAAATATGACGGGTAGAAATGAAAACCGAGCGGGGATAGGCCCGTATTATGTATGGTGATTGCTAAAAATGTCGTTTGCCAATTCTCTATATTCTTTTGTCTATGTCTTTATTCTTAAATAAAATAAATGCTTCCATAGCAGATCACTAATTAGCGTTAATCTATATGAAAAACCTCTTTTTTTGTTTCGTTTTTTTCTGTCTCATGAATAGCTATGCCCAAACTTTATTACAACCCGATCGCGTTTTTGACGGGGAGGCCATGCATGAAAAATGGGTCGTATTGGTTGAAGGCAATAGCATAAGCTATGTAGGCGCCGTTGCTGGCCTGAAAATTCCAAAAGGTACTATGGCAATCGATTTACAAGGCACAACCTTGATGCCCGGCATCATCGAAGGTCATTCCCATTTGTTGTTGCACCCATATAACGAAACCGATTGGAACGATCAAGTGCTTAAGGAATCACCGGTCGAACGCGCCATTCGTGCTACGGTCCATGCCAAAAAATCACTTTTGGCGGGTATTACGACCATGCGGGACCTAGGTTCGGAAGGTGCCGGGTATGCCGATGTATACCTTAAAAAAACCATCGAAGACGGCATTATCCCCGGTCCCCGATTGCTCGTTGCAGGTCCGGCAATCGTTGCCACTGGAGCCTATGGGCCCAAAGGGTTTTATGATGGTGTTACGGTACCTTTGGGCGCTGAACCGGTTAGTGGAATTGATGAGGCCATTCAAACGGTTCGTCGACAAATGGGCAACGGAGTCGATTTTATAAAAATTTATGCCGATTATCGCTGGACGCCAGGCGCTCCCAGCGAGCCGACTTTTTTACCTGAGGAAATTGAAGTCATGGTACGCACCGCGACTTCGGCCGGCAAGTATGTCGTAGCCCATGCAAGTACCCCAGAGGGAATGCGACGCGCCATTCTTGGAGGCGTAGAGACCATAGAACACGGAGATCATGGGACCGCTGAAATTTTTAAACTGATGCAGGAAAAAGGGGTGGCCTTCTGCCCTACCCTTGCGGCTGGCGATGCCATTGAGCGTTACAAAGGATGGAATACCACCCTTGGCCCAGAACCCGAAAACATCACCGAAAAGAAAAAAACTTTCAAACTTGCCATTGAATCAGGAGTGTCTATTATTTTCGGGGGCGATGTAGGGGTCTTTCCACATGGCGAAAATTATCGGGAGCTGCAACTCATGGTCGCTTATGGCATGCAGCCGATCGCGGTATTGCAATCGGCCACTGCGATCAATGCCAGAGTGTTTCATTTAAATAATTTGGGGAAACTTCAAAAGAACTATATGGCCGATATAATTGCTATAGAAGGAAATCCCGCAAAAGACATATCGAGCATGCAAAATGTTCGTTTTGTAATGAAGGATGGGGAAGTTTATAAAAATGAAGGGAAATAAAGCACAGGAATATTGGTCCCTTCGATATAAAAAAGGTCAAACGGGCTGGGATATCGGCTATCCATCAACCCCATTGCGCAACTATATCGACCAACTAACCGACAAACGGATTTTTATTTTAGTGCCGGGTGCCGGCAATGGATATGAAGTCGAATACCTTTTTCATCAAGGTTTTAACAATGTTTTTATGTTGGATATTTCAAAATTTCCCCTTGAAACATTCAAAGATCGAAATCCCGATTTTCCAACCAATCAGCTCATTAACACTGAATTTTTTGACCATCAGGGCCAATACGACCTTATTATCGAACAGACCTTTTTCTGCTCCTTGACACCTACCCCCGAAAATCGGATGGCCTATGCAGAACATATGTCCCAACTATTAAAACCAACTGGCAAACTGGTCGGACTCTGGTTCGATTTTCCCATGACGGCGGATTTTGAAAAACCGCCCTTTGGCGGTAACCGCGATGTATACCTACAGTATTTATTACCTTATTTTAAAATTCGCACGTTTGAAAAATGTTACAACTCCATTCCTCCCAGAAAGGGCAATGAACTTTTTGGCGTGTTCGAAAAAAAATAGGAGTACCAATTGGTAAATCGATTTTGCGATTCTTTTAGAAAATTACGGTTTAACTCACAGTTGCCCATCGCTGTTAACTCCGCGCAATATTCGGATAATAGTGTCATCGTTGTATCTTGATGGATGAAAATGGGCTGCATACCCGGGTAAGGCTTTCTTTCCATACATATGGTCTGCACAAAGTTCGCCTGCTGCGCAAGCCCCCATCGTGCCAAAACCTGATAGGGCCCCTACTAAATATACATTGGATAGCTCCGTAGGCCCGATAAGTGGCCAATTTTCCTTGGTCCGCGTATAAAATCCGCCATATTGTATGAGGGGACTTGGAATCGTTTCGGCATATTCGCCCAATTGAGGAATAAACCGGGAAGCCCCCCTTAAAACGACCTGGGGAAAAATATCAGACTTGGGAATCTCCCAAGTTGGCACGGCATCCGCTCTCTCAAATGCCCAGCCCAGTTTTATGCCATGGCCGTCGGGCTTAATATGCAATCCTCCCGGAAATTCCTGCAACAACCAATGCCATTTTTCATCGGCAGTAAAAAATGCTTTTTCCTCCTCTGGCCAGTTTACGTATTGCGCATCGGTATAAATAGTAAAAGGCATGTCCCTGGGGATGATTTTCTTCGGATCCGGAATAATAAATTTGTGTTGAAGGGTATTCGTAATCGGGAATCGCATTCCCAACATAGCAGCAATGTGGTTCATAAAAGGGCCGGCTGCAATGACTAATTTATCCACGGTAAGGTCACTCTTTGTGTCGAGGACAATATGAAACGTGCTTCCCTTACAATCTATAGTAAGCACTTCTCCCTCAATAAAACGGGTTCCCCTTTTTTTTGCTTCCCTATGCAATAAATTACCTAGGGCTTGCACATCGATCTTCCCGGCGTTTTTTAGGGAGACTACTTTCTGGATTCCTTTATCCAGATAGGGAAATTCTTTTTTAATAGTAGCCGCATCGGTAATTTCCTGAATCGTATCTTTATCACCCTTCGTTTTTTGTATGCCAAATATATATTTATCGGCAGTATGCGTAATGAAATTATACCCAGATTGATTCATTTCAAAGGCATTCGAACCGTATCGTACTCGTAAGGCTTCCATTAAATCAATACTATGGCCAATGAATTGTTGCATGCATTGCTGCGGCCAATAGTTTCGGTAATTCTCCCCGGATTTACTGGTCGTATAAGATAAGGGTAGGTTCTTGTCTATTAGGACCACCTTTACCCCGGGCTTGGTTTGTCCTATATAATATGCCGTGGCTACCCCGGCAATTCCAGCTCCTAGAATCGCAATTGTTTCTTGTTCCTTCATAAGTTGATCTGAAATGGGGCCTTCACGACTTAAATATACGAATCGGTCTTTATAATTTTTGATGTGCCTGCCCATTTAATGGAAATTCTTACCAACTGAGAATCAAATACATTTCCTTGAAATTGTTTCAATTCGGTGACTTTTTAATTTCACAATGGAATAGAACAATTTATTTTAATAAAAAGATTGGTATATTTAGATCAACCAAAAAAGAGAAAAGACAAAAGAGAAAAGACAGATGACGATAGAGAAAAGATGCAAGACGAAAGATGGTATGCCAGCCTTCGTTACTGATATCCTTTCTACACTTAGAATTCCTAGCTCTTTAATATCTCCTCTTAAAATACAAACCAAATACAAAAAGAATTGAAAAAACACGTACTCCCGATTTTGATGCTTTTCGCATCCCTTACTTTATTTTCCCAACAATTTAACATGGACCTTGTCCAAGACCTCAAACCTCGCAGCATTGGTCCAGGGGGTATGAGTGGTCGGGTTACCGCCATTGATGTGGTCAATGACCATCCTGATGTTATGTTCGTAGGAACTGCATCGGGTGGGCTTTGGAAATCTACTTCGGGAGGCGTTAAATGGGAGCCTGTTTTTGAAAAGGAAGAAACTGCCTCCATTGGCGCCGTTGCCATACAACAGAGCAATCCTTCGGTTATTTGGGCCGGAACGGGTGAAGGCAATCCCCGAAACAGTTTGAACGGGGGTAATGGCGTTTTTAAATCACTCGACGGTGGCAAGAGTTGGAAAAATATGGGCCTTGAAAAAACACGGCACATCCATCGCATAAAAATCGACCCTACCGACCCCAATACGGTCTACGTAGGCGCCATAGGGTCTCCTTGGGGCGACCATCCGGAGCGAGGGGTCTTCAAGACCACCGATGGCGGGGAAACCTGGGAAAAAATACTCTATGTCAACGAAAGGACGGGAGTTGCCGATTTAATCATGGATCCAACCAATCCGAATAAACTGATCGCAGCGATGTGGGAACACCACCGTGATCCCTGGTTTTTTAAATCAGGTGGCCCAGGTAGTGGCCTGTACATGACCCACGATGGCGGTAAGAATTGGAAAAAACTGACCGAGGAAGATGGACTCCCAAAAGGAGAACTTGGTCGTATGGGTGTGGCCATTGCGGCCAATAAGCCCAACATCGTCTATGCCTTGGTGGAAGCCAAGAAAAATGCCCTCTACAAATCAGAGGATGGCGGTTTTAAGTGGAAAAAAATAAATGACAGCGAAGGGGTGGCCGAACGTCCATTTTACTATTGTGAAATCTATGTTGATCCCCAAAATGAAAATAGGGTCTTTTCGGTCTTCACCTATATTAATGTATCTGAAGATGGGGGTAAAAGCTTTAGTCAATTAATGCCTTCCTATGGCGTGGAAAATGGCGTGCATCCAGACCATCACGCATGGTGGATCCATCCTAAAAATGGCCAGTTTATGATGGATGGGAATGATGGGGGCATGAACATTACCCAAGACGGAGGACAAACATGGCGCTTCATTGGCAACTTGCCAGCGGCGCAATTTTACCACGTGAGTACTGACAACGAATTTCCGTACAATGTATATGGCGGCCTGCAAGACAACGGATCTTGGAGAGGACCGGCCTATGTTTGGAAAGCCCAGGGCATTCGCAATAGTTATTGGCAGGAAATCGCCTTTGGGGATGGCTTTGATGTAGTTCCCGATCGCGACGATTCCCGTTATGGTTATGCCATGAGTCAACAAGGCTATGTTTCGAGATACGATTATCTCACGGGCAACGATTATATCGTGCGCCCTACCCCACCAGATGAAACTACCAAACTACGTTTTAATTGGAATGCAGGTATCGGCCAAGACCCTTTTAGCAATAGCACCGTCTATTTTGGCAGTCAGTTTGTGCATAAAAGCACCAACAAAGGCCTTACCTGGGAAGTTATTTCAACGGATCTTACTACGAATGATCCCGAAAAACAGAAGCAAGGGGATAGTGGCGGACTCACAATGGATGCTACCGGGGCCGAAAACCATTGTACCATCTTGGTCATTGAACCATCCCCGGTAGAACAAAATATGTTGTGGGTGGGGACCGATGACGGTCGCGTGCACTATACCTTAGACGGAGGGACGAATTGGGTGGAGGTGACCCAAAATATCCAGGATCTTCCAAAAGGAAGTTGGATACCCCAAATCAAGGCATCGAATAAAAATAAAGGCGAAGCGTTATTGGTCGCCAATGACTATCGGCGTTTTAATTACACGCCCTATGCCTACCGCACCAAGGACTATGGTAAGACCTGGGAACGGATCGTAGCTGATGAAGATATGAAAAGTTACACGCTTTCTATTGTGGAGGATATCGAAAATCCGAACTTGATGTTTCTAGGCACCGATGACGGACTTTATATCTCCTTTAATGCCGGAGATAAATGGCAGAAATGGACCGAGGGATTTCCTACCGTTTCTACCAAAGATCTGGTCATACATAACCGGGAACAAGATTTGGTGATCGGTACCTTTGGTCGGGCCGTTTGGGTATTGGATGATATACGCCCCTTGCGTGCTTTGGCTGCCGATCCCTCGATTTTGAAACAAGAGATAAAACTTTTTGAATCGCCCATTGGGTATCAAGCGGCTTATCAACAGCCCACGGGTAGCCGGTTTGGCGGTGATGCCGAATACAATGCCGAAAATAGAAAGCCTGGTGCCATGATAACCTATTATTTGAAAGAAGGAAAGAAAAAAGAGGAGGAGAAAAAAGACGTTAGCGAACCTAAGGAAAGTGATCAAAAAAGTCGACGCAAAGCAAAAGACACGAAAAGCAGTAAGAAGGAGGCCGTGATTGCAAACGACAGTACAGACCAAAAAGAGGAATCTACGAAAACCGGGGTCCAGAAAAAAGATTCCGTTCAATTCGATTTTTATGATGGCGATCGTCTTGTCCGTACCCTAAAGTATAAGACCCCGGAAAAGGCGGGGTTCCACAGGATTTACTGGGAAATGGATGAAAAAGGCCCGGATAGGCCTTCCCGTACCAATCGGGAATCCAAAAACGAACGCGGTGGGATCAATGTAAAACCTGGAACCTATAAAGTAAAGGTGTCTTTTGGTGATCAAACCGATGAAACACAAGTCATAGTGGCACCAGACCCACGCTTGGATGCCTCCTTGACATCAATCAATGCGGTTTATGATGACGCTAAAAAAATGGATCATCTGACACAGATCGCTGCCGATGCCGTAAAGCAATTAGTGGAAAGCAAGGAAGTGGGCGAGAAATACCAAAAGGACCTGAAGGCTTTGGATGAAAAAAAATACAAGGAGCAGATAAAGGCTTCGAAAGATATTGTAAAAGAGATCGATACGGTAATCGCCCTCTATTTAGGGAAGGAAGACAAGCGTCAGGGCATTACCCGAAATCAAGAAATTACCGTAATGCAGCGGATACAGGTAGCCAGTGGCTTTGTGAGGAGTAGACCATCGGGAATTACTGCGACCGAAACCCGATTGATGAAGTTTGCGGAGAATGAATTAGAATCTGCATTGCAAAAAACGAATGCTTTCTTCGAAGGGTCATGGAAAACCTATAAAGCGTCAATGAGCGCTTTGAATACATCCCCTTTTAAGGAAACGAAGATTTTCAGTTTGGAATAAAATCGTTGGAAAAATTGGCAAAACCTAGGCCAAATATTCTGAAATAACTAATCGAACTGGGATATTTCATAGCATTGTGGCGAGATGCAAAAGGTTCTCAAAGTAGTGGATTAAAAAAAATACAAGAACATGAAAAGAATACCCCTTTTACTGGTTATAACCTTCATACTGGGTTGTAAGGAAGAAAAAAACGCATCGGCTCCGACTGTTGCCGAAACCATGCAAACCTATACCATTGAGCAAATGATGGACAATGAGTCTATAAGTGGAGGTAGTTTTTCACCCGATAAATCGAAGATATTGATTTCGAGTAACCGCACCGGCATTTACAATATGTTCACTGTACCCACTGATGGTGGTGAAATGATGCCAATTACGGCCTCGGATAGTTCTTCGGTTTTTGCGATTTCCTTTTTTCCGGAGGATGAGCGCATGTTGTTTCGTATGGATGGCAACGGGGACGAAATTTATCATATCTACATGCGGGAATCCGATGGAACCTTTAAAGATCTAACCCCTGAAAAAGGTGCCCGGGCCAATTTTCAGGCTTGGGGCAAGGACAAAAGAAGCTTCTATTATAATTCCAACAAACGCGATAAACGATTTACCGACCTCTATGAAATGGATCTGGGGACATTAACACCAAAATTGTTATATAAAAACGAGAATGGGTATTTTTTAGGCCCTCTTTCGAAAGACAAAAAATATTTGGCCTTGATTAAGCCCATAAATACCAACGACGCCGACTTATTTCTGTACGACCTTAAAGACAAATCGTTGACCCAGATCAATACAAATCAAAGTGCCAATAGCCCCGAAGACTTTTCCCCAGACGATAAATTTCTCATTTACACCACCGATGATGGCGGCGAATTTGCCCAATTGATGCGATATGATATCGCCAAAAAGATAAGTGAAAAGGTGCTATCAAAAAATTGGGACATAGTTGGCAGTTATTTTACAGACCATGGAAAATACCAAGTGACCTACATCAACGAAGATGCTAAAAACGTAATCGAAGTAACGGAGGTGGCGTCTGGAAAGCATTTAGAACTCCCGTCCTTTCCCGATATGGACATTACCAACGTCGATTTCTCTGACGATGAAAAATTAATGACCTTTTATGCAGGGGGATCTAATACTCCCTCGAATCTATATGTCTATGATCTTGATACCAAGCAGTACAAAAAACTAACCCACGTCCTTAATAAGGAAATACAACCTCAGGATTTGGTCAATGCAGAAGTTATTCGCTATACTTCGTTCGATGGACTTCAAATTCCGGCCATCTATTACAAACCCCATCAAGCTTCGCCTGAAAACAAAGTGCCGGCATTGGTCTGGGTTCATGGAGGGCCTGGCGGACAGTCGCGTCAAAATTTTAGTTCCCTCATTCAATTTTTGGTCAATCACGGTTACGCCGTCCTGGCCGTAAATAATCGTGGTAGCAGCGGGTATGGAAAGACTTTTTATCAAATGGACGACCTGAATCATGGGGATAAGGATCTTAAAGACTGTGTGGCCGGTAAAGATTGGTTGGCAGAACAGCCAGAAATCGATGCCAAAAAAATAGGCATTATAGGGGGGTCTTATGGCGGTTATATGACTATGGCTGCCCTTACCTTCACCCCTGAGGAATTTGCCGTTGGCGTAAATCTTTTCGGGGTCACTAACTGGATTCGGACCTTGCGGAGCATTCCTTCCTGGTGGGAGGC
>JALHST010000168.1 GCA_022865355.1 Maribacter sp.
CTACCCTCTCCATGGTTACGGGCAAGGTCGCGGCACTTGAACTGGTCGAAAAGGCCAATAATTGGGCCGGGGCCATTCCTCTCATAAAAAAGGCAGGGCTCTTTTTTGTAAATACGTACACAATGACCAAGTATACCCCCAACATCAAGGTCAAACCCAATAGTACACATATCGCGTACCATGCAAGGGCCTTGAAGAGGTCCATACTCGGTGATTCGACAACCAAGGCGGCCAAAAGGGCAAAAACGCCATATGGGGCGGCCAGCATGATCAGATCGATCAGTTTAAGAATAACCTCGTTGAAGCCATCAAAAAAGTCTTTTACGGGTGCGGCCTGCTTTTCAGGGATGAGTATTAAGCCGATACCAAAGAATACCGCAAAGAAAATCACCTGCAACATGTTGCCATTATCACTGGCGGCATTGAAAATATTGCTGGGCACCAAATCTTCCAAAGCCTGTAACGGACCCGATTCCTGTTGTTGTTCGGCTTCGGCGATCCTAGAGTTGGCATCGCCACTATAATTGGCTACAAGTTCATTTCGGGTTTCCTCGGAGATAGAATTCCCGGGTTTGATAACATTGACAATGGCCAGCCCGATCGAAACGGCAATGATGGTAGTCAAGATATAGATACCGATCGTTCTTCCACCCATCTTCGAAAGTTTTGAGATGTCCTTTAAATCCGAGACCCCCTTGATCAAGGATGCCAGGATTAAGGGCACGGCAATTAGTTTTAACGAGTTAATAAAAATGTTTCCAAAGGGCTTTATCCAATCGGACACTATTTTAGGGCCCCATTCAAATTGCACCATGACGAGGGCAAAAAGCACCCCACAAACCATTCCGATTAGGATTTGCCAATGCAGTTCCAATTTTTTCATAAACGTGTACATTGATTATTTGTGGGAAGATACTGTTTTGACAGGTTTACAACAAAAATGTACCCCTATAATTTGATAGTGCGGTTAAGCAGGGTAAAATCGGCCAATACCAAGGCGGTCATGGCTTCGACAATAGGAACGGCCCTTGGAACCACACAAGGATCATGCCTGCCTTTTCCCTGCGTCTGGATCGTATTTCCTGCCTTGTCAATCGTCTCGTATGGCTGTATAATGGTGGCGACCGGTTTGAACGCAACATTAAAGTAAATATCCATTCCATTGCTGATACCTCCTTGAATACCACCACTATAGTTCGTTTTCGTAGTCCCGTCTTGATTGAACTGGTCGTTATGAAGACTGCCTTTCATTCGTATGCCATCGAAGCCACTGCCATATTCAAATCCCTTTACGGCATTGATCGACAACATGGCTTTGCCCAATTCGGCATGCAGTTTATCAAAAACGGGCTCTCCCAATCCGATTGGCACATTTTGGGCGACGCAGCTAATGATGCCACCGATGGTATCGCCTTCCTTGCGCACTTCTTTGATATATTCCTCCATACGGGCCGCCATTTCTGGATCGGGACAGCGCACGGGATTTGTTTCGGCAAGTGACAAATCCATTTCTTGATACGTCTTATTCAGTTTCAGCTCCCCCACTTGCGAAACATAGGCACTGATTTTTATCTCCTTTAAAAATTGTTTGGCAATGGCCCCGGCCACTACCCTACTAGCCGTTTCCCTAGCAGAACTGCGTCCCCCCCCGCGATAATCCCTAAAACCATATTTTTGATCATAGACATAATCGGCATGGGAAGGACGGTAGGAATCCTTGATATGTGAATAATCGTTGGATTTTTGATTGGTATTGCGAATGGCGAAGCCTATAGGCGTCCCAGTGGTCTTGCCCTCGAAAATGCCGGAAAGAAATTCAACGGTATCGGGCTCTTTTCTTTGGGTAACAATGGCCGATTGCCCCGGTTTTCGTCGGTCCAGTTCAGCTTGGATGGCTGGGATATCAAGGAGTAGCCCCGATGGACAACCGTCTAGGACACCACCAATGGCGGCGCCATGCGATTCGCCAAAAGTTGTGAGTTTAAATAGGGTGCCATACGAATTTCCTGCCATCGGTCGGTTGATTAATGGTTCCAAAGATAATTTTTAATCAAGAGATAGAAAAATCAATTCACCAAAGCGCTCCTCAAAATGGAAATTGGATGCAATGCCCTTCGTTTGGTGCCATCGTATATCTGGTGACGACAACTGGTGCCATTCGCAGCAATTATTACATCTTCGGCGGTTTTGCGGATAGATGGAAAAAGCTTTAATTCACCGATTTGCATACTGATGGTATAATGTTCCTTTTCATATCCAAAAGAACCCGCCATACCACAGCAGCCTGAATTAATAATCGAAACGGAATAATTCTTGGGCATATTGAGAATGTCGAAGGTCACCTTCTGGTTACTCAAGGCCTTTTGATGGCAGTGATTGTGTATTTTGACCGTTTTGTGATCCGTGTGGAAGTTTTCGGCCCGAATCACCCCTTTTTGCATTTCCTGCGAAAGAAATTCCTCGATCAAAAATGCGTTCAAGGCAATGGCATTTGCCATCTGCAAATCGCCATGGAAACGCTGGTACTCATCGCGAAAGGTCAGGATGGCAGAAGGTTCGAGTCCGACAACCGGAATTTGCCGCGTGGCGAATTCCTTTAAGTCGACCATATTTTTTAAGGCAAGTACCCTAGCTTGCTTTAGAAATCCCTTTGAAATAAAGGTTCGTCCGCTCTCCCCATAAAAAAGTTCTACATCGTAGCCCAAACGGGTCAAGACTTCAATGGCATCCTTCCCGAGCTCGATATCAAGGTATTGTGTAAATTCATCAATATATAATACGACTTTTGATTTTGATATCGTATTCTTTTTTTTAAGCTCTTTTATATACGTATCAAAATTAAAACTTGAAACGAAAGGTAAACTCCGCTCTATAGCAACCCCGGCGATTTTTTTTGAAAATCCGCCCAGTATCCTAGATTTATATATGGCGTTGGTCAATCCAGGCAAGCGACTCCCTATGCGGTTGATCTTCGTATTGTAGGCGAAGAGTCTATTTCGTAAGGGATACCCGTTCACCTCTTGGTATTGGTATAAAAATTCGGCTTTTAGCGTCGCCACATCTACATTGCTTGGACATTCGCTGGCACATGCCTTGCAGCTCAAACAGAGATCAAAGACCTCCTTTAGCTCTTTCTTATCGAATTTATTTTTTTGATCAGCAGTCGTCAAAAATTCCCGTAATGCGTTGGCCCTTCCCCGTGTGGTGTCTTTTTCGTTTTTTGTGGCATGATAACTGGGGCACATGGCACCATTCATTTGATGTGTTTTCCGACAATCGCCACTTCCATTGCATTTTTCCGCGGCCTTCAATATGCCTTCACTATCCGAAAAATCGAGCAATGTTTCGATTTCCGGTTCACTCCGGTCGATCTCATAGCGCAAGGAGGCATCCATCGGATAGGCATCCACAATTTTTCCCGGGTTGAAGATGTTATTTGGGTCAAAGTATGATTTTATACGACGTAACAATGTATAGTTATTTTCCCCGATCATCAAGGGTATAAATTCTGCCCGTACGATTCCGTCGCCATGCTCTCCGCTAAACGAACCCCTATATTTTTTGGTCAATTTGGCCACATCGGTGGTAATGGACCTGAACAGTTCTACATCCCCCGATTTTTTTAGGTTCAGGATGGGTCGTAAATGCAATTCCCCGGCCCCGGCATGGGCATAATACACGGCGTCTTGACCATAATTCTTCATAATCAGGGTAAACTCCCCAATGAAGTTTTTAAGGTCGTCGAGGGCCACGGCGGTATCCTCTATACAGGCGACGGCTTTACGGTCGCCAACGATATTTCCCAGCAAGCCTAGCCCCGCCTTGCGCAGTTCGAGTGCCTTATTGATATCTTCGCCAGACAAGATGGGACTGGCATAACTCAAGCCTGATTTTTCTATGGTAGCCAGTAGTTGCCTTAACTGTTTCCGCAAGCCATCTTCCGTGTGGTCCTTGACCTCCAGCATCAAGAGTGCGGCCGGGTCCCCTTCGACGAAAAATCTATTTTTAAGTTGTTCCCGGTTGTTTTTGGTGCAATCGAGAATCACCTTGTCCATCATTTCGCAGGTGTGCAAATGGTTCCCCATGAGAGGAGCGACATCGGCCAAGCAATCTTCCAGGGTACTATAGTGCGTCACCACCATGGCCGAATGCCTGGGTGGTAGATCATCAAGCTGAAGGGTGATTTCGGTCGTAAATGCCAAGGTGCCTTCGCTGCCACTGAGCAATTTGCAAAAGTTTATTTCGGTATGATTGCCCCCGAAATCTTCATAACTCAAAAGTTCGTCTACGGCGTAGCCCGTATTTCTTCTATGGATTTCAGGTTTTGGAAAATTATTCTTTATTTCGTTTTGTATCTCCCTGTTTGAAAGTTCTTTATATATATTTTTATAAATTGATGATTCAAGGGTATTCTTTTTTAATTTATCCTCAAATTCTGTTTTGGAAAGTGTGGTAAATAGCGCATCGCTGCCATCGGAAAGTATCGTTTTAAGGGAAATCACCTTGTCCCGTGTCACCCCATATATGATGGAGGTTGTCCCAGAAGAATTGTTCCCTACCATGCCCCCGATCATACAGCGATTCGAAGTGGAGGTATTGGGCCCAAAGAAAAGTCCGTGAGGTTGTAAATATTGATTCAGCTCATCGCGGATAACCCCGGGTTGGACCGTTATTCTTCTTTTTTCTACATCAAAATCCAGGATATTCGTGAAATGTTTTGAAACGTCGACCACGATACCGTCACCCACACACTGACCCGCCAAGGAAGTGCCAGCCGTTCTAGGTATGAGGCCGATTTTATTATCATTTGCAAAATAAATCAACTTTTTGATATCATCGGAGGACTTTGGCAAGGCCACTGCCAGGGGAATTTTGCGATATACCGAGGCGTCGGTCGCATACAGTGCCGTGCTTAGTGGGTCGAACATAAGCTCCCCTTCCAATTCGTCCGCTAATTTCTGTAGGATGTTTTTATTCACGTATGGACAATTTTAGGCGCTAATTTAAGTTTTATTGGTTGGGCAAAGAAACGAACAACCCTTTTTTAAATTCTTAACTAAATAGTATAATGTATGAAAATTGTAAAATTTATTACCCTTTTGACCTTTTTTGCTACACTAACGGTTGGAGCTCAAGAAATTGCGAATCATGCGCTGGGATTAAGGCTTGGTGATAGCGATGGTTTTGGCGCGGAAATATCGTATCAAAAATCACTTTTTCGCTATAATCGATTGGAAGTAGACCTCGGTTGGCGTGATAGTCGCAATTACGATGCCTTTAAATTAGCAGGGATCTATCAATGGATTCACACGATCGAGGGTGATTTTAATTGGTATTATGGTGTGGGCGGCGGTTTGGGAAGTGTCGACTTCACAAGAATCCCAAACAATACGCCAGACGGTGGCCTGTTCATCTTTGCGGCCGGTGATATTGGGATAGAATATAATTTTGATATCCCTTTATTGCTTTCACTTGATTTTAGACCCGAAATTGGGTTGGTGGGATATGATGGCTTTTCGAACAATTTTGATTTCGATATTGCCCTGGGCATCCGATATCAGTTTTAACGCCGGCATCGTCAATATAAAGCCCTTGAAATCACTTTTCAAGGGCTTTTTTTTTATCCTATTATATACCTACATTTGCACATCTAAATATAGATTTATGAAAAAAATTGTTTTGGCCTTGGGCATTGTTACGGCTCTTTTGGCTTGCAGCCAGAAGCCCTCGGGTTATGCCATTAACGGCGCTATTAGTGGTGAAGTTGAGAATGGAACAAAGGTCTTTCTCAGAAAGGTAGGTGAAAATAACCTTCCGGTCGATGTAGATACGACGACCCTAGAGAATGGCAAATTCCTGTTTACGGGAAATGCGGTCAAATCGCCTGAAATGCGGTATATTTTTATTGATAAATTACCTGGGTATGCGGCGGTAATACTTGAAAATGGGGACGTTGAAATTAATGCGCAAAAAGACAGTTTGGGCATGGCCAAAATAAAAGGTGCGCCACAAAACGATAAATTTGCCAGTTATTTAGAAAAGTCCCAAGAAATCAACCTTCGGGGAATTTCGATTCAAGAAGACCTACAAAAGGCGACCTTGACTCAGAATGAGGCGTCTGTAACTTCCTTGACCGATGAAATGAAGGAATTGCAGGAGGAATACAAAAACTTAGACCTTGATTTTATCAAGAATAATCCCGATGCCCTGATATCAGTACTTCTTATTGATAGGGCCTTAGTATCAAGATCGCTTCCGGCCGCTGAAGTGCAGATATTGTATGATGGACTTTCCCCTGACATAAAAGAATCTCCCGCAGCAGTGCGATTGGTCGAACAAATCAATGCCGCCAAGAAGCGCGAGGAAATTGAAAAAAACACGGAAGTAGGCTCCAAGGCGCCTGATTTCAGCGCCCCCACCCCTGCCGGGCAACAGCTGGCGTTAAAAGATGTCATGGGGAAGGTTACCCTAATCGACTTTTGGGCAGCCTGGTGCAAGCCATGCAGGGCAGAAAACCCCAACGTAGTCAATGCCTATAAAAAATATCACGACAAAGGACTGAACATTCTTGGGGTTTCCTTGGACCGAAGCGCGGAAGATTGGAAAAACGCAATCGCCGATGATGGCTTGATTTGGAACCAAGTTTCCCATGTGGCGTATTTTGAAGATCCCATTGCCAAATTATATGGGGTAGATGCCATTCCAGCCGCTTTTCTGTTAGACGAAAATGGCATCATCGTTGCCAAGAACCTACGGGGTTCCCAATTGGAGGAGAAGGTTGCCGAATTGCTTCAATAGAAAAAATACTTTTATAAAAAAGCCCCAAGGGAATTTTCCCCTGGGGCTTTTTTTATTTTACCTTTTGCCGTATTACAATTTAAGTTGAACATCCCGAAAGACGCCGAGAATGGAAACGTCATTACCCATATCTACTCTGCCAAAAATATTGATGATCGAATCCTCTCCTATAAATTCGAGGATTGCACCGTCTTTTAGGACTAAATCCCCATAGATGGTAACATTTCCTTCGATACGCAAAGTGGCTCCTTGCTCGACCTGAATTTTTTTAGATCTTCGATTGCTTCCGACGTCCAAAGTGCCCCGCATAGACATGGAGGCGTCGTTCTTTATGTTTACGTCATTGCTTACGGTCCACGTCCCACACATCAGCAGGCTGCCATCAACGCTGATCGAACTGAAACTTTTTGAGCCACTAAAGGCAACATCTTCGCCCGCATTGACCACTAGTTTACTGATACCAGTATATTCAACAAGCGATGAACACTGTGAGGCCAAACTCAAAGACAAGCGGTTCAGTTTAATTATCTGAAGACCCTGTTGACCTGAAGCGGCAAAGGCATAATCCCCACGTGTTTGAACATAGTTAATAGATCCATCCAATTGAATTACCCCGTATGGTTTGGTCGTATTTCCTTGATCATCCGAAATTGACAAACCGGCACCGCCATTGGCCATCATAACCATATCATTATTAATGGCGACCGCGTTGGTAACCATATCTCCCGTCGGGGCTTTGTTAGGATCGATAAGAATCGGTATATATTGTAAAAGTGACCCCGAAGCATACGAATACACCCCGGCCCCTTTGGGACCTTCTGCCACCACGATCTTGTCGCCGATAAAATCAATCGATCGTTTGGTATAATTACCAAAATCGGAGTTTATCGCAATTTCTTTTTTGGCATTCAGATTATTGTCTAAAACCCGGATTCCCAGACTAGCATCTAACAAGGCCACCTTATTGTTATCGAAAGCCAACGACCTAAGATCGGTAAATGCCGATTCTTTTTTTACGGTTAAATCCTTGGTATCATAGATTGTAATTGTACCGTTTTTGCCACTGGTTACAAATGCCTCGTTACCCTCAATATGTACATCGGTGGCATTATCGCCTGGCTGATAGCCATAAATCACGCCCGCTTCGGTAGCCATGATGCCATTGAATACAGGAATTTTAGTAATGAACGAATTGGAAAGGGCCGTAAATGAAGCGGTCGCGTCCATTCCCCCAACCGCATATACATAGCCATTGGCAAATTGCAAGGAATTGATATCCGCGTTCAGATAAACGACCCGCGAGGTCACTCGGGGGTCTGTTGGATCACTAACATCAATGACATCGATTCCACCGAAATAATCCTCACCTGCCACATTATAGGATACAAAGGCAAAATTACCGTCGATTGACACATGGGAGGCCGTAAGATTGGTAACCCCAGCATAAATGGGTGGACTTACTTGTGCAATAAGGGTCATTGGATAGTTGCCTGCAGGTTCGTCGCCCAATTTAGCCGCCTGTTTCCCGGTAATCGTTTGATCGAGGGTAATGTCTAAGACGCCCGAATTTTCGAAACTAACGCTTCCTTTTAAATTTATGGCGTTATTATCCTGAAAAATGTTTGCCTGTTGTTCATCAATATACAGGGTGGTTTGATCACTACAGGACAGCGTTGTACTAGCGACAAGTGCAGAAAGTAGAATCTTTCTTAACATAAGTAGGTATTTAAATTATCGTAGTTTGGGACTACATTAACGACAAAGGAAGTCAAAAAGTATAGGTATCGAAGAAAAAAGTGGTTCTACGGCC
>JALHST010000169.1 GCA_022865355.1 Maribacter sp.
AAACTATTTCGCGGTCTCCGCCAAAACCTGCTTTACGAAGGCCCGCCCTCAGGACAGGCAGGCAAAACAAATAACTACCTCAAATATGCAATTGGGGAAATCATCCTCGTGGTGATTGGGATTTTGATTGCCCTTCAGATCAATAATTGGAACACCTCTAGAATAGAAAAAAATGAAGAGACACAAATTCTAAAAAACCTCAAAGCCGAATTTCAAGATGCTGTTGAGCAACTCATTTATCTAGACGCGATTCGTTCTGATTTTCTATCTGTAACCGATGGAATATTAAAAATTTCCAATGAAGATAAACCTTACGACAACAAAAAGATAGATAGTCTCATGATGTTTACATTTTACTCACCGACTTTTAATGACCCAGTAGGTTCTTTACAATCATTAATATCATCTAACCGAATCGATTTAATTAGAAACAATGTACTAAAAGTACGATTAATGGCATGGCCAAGTGAGTGCAACGATATGACTGAAGGAGAAATTATTGAAAATAATATCACCGTCAATCAGTATTGCCCTTTGCTCTTTGAACATATATCGGTAGCTAATGTCCTTAAAAATTTTAGAATATCTGATTTAAACTTTAACAGACAAAGCAAATCTAGAGGCTTAACTCCTTCAAAGTTTATTACAAGTAATTATTTATCGCTATTTAAAGATGTACGATTTATAAATACACTTCATATGAGAGCGAACTTATTAAATATTTCAAAACATGAGTCAGAGCTACTTATTGAAAAGGCAAAAGAGATTATCAAATTAATAGATGCTGATTTGTTATGATAAAACTCTTTCACAACATCCGTCAAAATCTTCTCAATGAAGGTAAAACATCTAAGTATTTAAAATACGCCATTGGCGAAATTATATTGGTGGTGATTGGTATTTTGATAGCCTTGAGCCTCAACAATTGGAAAGAATATACTGCCGACAGATCTAATGAACGTAACCAACTCAAAAATATTCAGGAAGATATTCTAAAGGATACGACCGACGTCACATTTAATATCGCGTATCATACCCAGTTTTTAAATTCGGAAAAAGAACTACTTGCCTATATGCAAAGCCCCGATAACAAACCAGTGGATAGCATTTCATACGAACTTGCCCTGGGCCTTCCCATGATATTGACCCTTCACGAATCTTCCTTCAACAATTTAAGGAATACTGATCTCAATATCATAACAAACGATTCTCTTAAACAGCAAATCTCAAATCACTATGACAACTTTGCCAAAGTTATACTGACCCTAGAAAACGACTTGGACGAATACAAGACCTATAGGAGCAAATTGCCCTATTTCCTAAAATACTTCAGGCTTTCGAATAAGGTAGTAATCCGCGACAATACCCAATTTAATACGGGCGACTATTTCGGTCCCGATGTAGAATTCAACAAACTTGTTTTAGTGGATACGGTAGGTCTTAAAAATGATGAGGCATTTAAAATCGTGTTGGCACAAAGTATCAGTTTTACCAAAATAAAAGTTCAGCTCTATTTCGATTTTTTAGAACGCATACAGGAATTGAAAAAAGCCATCGATCAGGAACTAAGAAAGAAAGTATGAACATGAAAAGTAGCCCTCACAACAAAAACGACTAAAACTTAGCCCATGAACGGATTCGATATCATTATGGTCATTGCCATTATCCTCTTCGCCCGACTTGGGGTACGGCTGGTGGTGAAATATATTCAAATGAAAAAAAAATCTAAGGACAATAAAGAATAAACCCCTTTATCAGCTTTTCTTTCCCGCCAAAAACCCAATTATTAAAGCAAGAAGCCCAAGACCTATCGTAATGTAAGCATTCGTGTTATCTTGCGATTCGACCTTCAATATACCTAAATCAAGTGAAGCCTCTGGCGTTATCAAGGTATAAATGCCATAGCCCAAAAGCGCAATCCCTGCAATTAAAAGAACCGTTTTTATCGTATTGTTCATCGTGGTGTGGTATTAGTTTCCGTAATGTACTAAATTATTTAACACACACAGCATGTCGAACAACTTGAGAATTGACGCCTAATGAAATTCTAATAAAAAATAATGAATCGACCTTCTAAAATTAAAGTCATATAAAACCAAAATCAAGAAACAAGTTTTATCTTGTAACACATTACCAGAAGTTTCACATTGAACCGACCCATTATGAAAAACATCCTAAAAATTATTCTATTCCTCGTCATTGCACCCAATTCCTACGCACAGCTAAAAACCAATCTGGAACTGATCGACATCTTTGCGATGGAATATGTTTCCGATCCCCAGATTTCGCCCGACGGCAACAAAATCATCTATGTGCGCAACTTTAAGGATGTCATGACCGACAAAAACCTTTCCAACCTTTGGATAGTAAATTTCGATGGCAGCAACAACCGCCCTTTGACTACTGGGAACAATAATGATTACTACCCGCGCTGGTCACATGATGGCAGCAAGATCCTTTTTAAATCGAATCGATCCGACGGAAAAATGAAACTGTACCTCATGTGGATGGACACCAAGGAAACTGCCCCATTGACCAACACCCCACAAGTGCCGAATCAGATAGCTTGGTCGCACGATGGTCGGTATGTGGCCTTTACGATGTTCGTCCCCAAAAAAAACGAATCGATCGTCAAATTGCCGGAAAAACCAGAGGGAGCGCAATGGAACAAGCCGCCAACCTATATTGACAAAATGACCTATCGCGCCGATGGTGCCGGGTATCTCGAATCGGGATACGACCAACTTTTTGTACTATCGACCGATGGTGGCACCCCCAGGCAGCTAACGTTTAGCGACGATGACCACGGCGGACCTATATGGTCAAAAGACGATCGCTCACTTTTTTTTGATGCCAATTTGCATGAAAACCATGAATTCGAACCTGCCAACTCCGAAATTTACCAGCTGAATGTGCAAGATGGTACTATAAAGGCCTTAACCGGTCGATTCGGACCGGATAGCGGCCCAGCCCTCTCCCCGGACGGCAGCAAGATTGCCTATACGGGCTTTGACGATACATTTCAAGGCTACCAGGTGACACAGCTGTATGTGATGAACAGCGACGGAACCGATGCGAAAGTTATTTCTTCAGACTTTGACCGCGATGTACAGAACGTACAATGGGCCGCAGATGGGAAGGGCCTTTATTTTCAATATGACGATCAGGGCGATACCAAGATAGGGTACAGCACGCTGGCCGGGAAAGTAAGTACGCTTTCTGAAAACCTAGGCGGACTCTCACTGGGAAGGCCTTACAATCAAGCTTCTTTTACCGTGTCGCATACGAATCGCTTTGCCTTTACCTTGGGGGGTACCGAACACCCAGCCGACCTAGGAACTACCGACAAGGGAAAAACCAATAGGATCACCCGGTTGAACGATGACCTCTTCTCGTTTCGCAATCTTGGAAAGGTTACCGAAATGTGGTGGGAATCTTCGTTTGATCAACGAAAAATTCAGGGCTGGGTCGTCACCCCGCCTAATTTTGATCCGAACAAAAAATATCCCATGATCTTGGAAATCCATGGGGGTCCGTTTCAAAGTTACGGTTCGGTATTTTCGGCTGAGATTCAGGAATACGCGGCCGCTGGTTATGTAGTGCTGTATTCCAATCCAAGAGGCAGTACCAGCTATGGCCAGGAATTCGGGAACCTCATCCATCACGATTATCCCAATCATGACTATGAAGACCTGATGTCGGGGGTGGATGCCCTGTTGGCAAAGGGGTATGTAAATGCCAAGAACCTTTTTGTAACTGGTGGTAGCGGCGGCGGGGTGCTTACGGCGTGGATCGTTGGCAAGACCGATCGCTTTAAAGCCGCCGTGGTGGCCAAGCCCGTAATCAACTGGTATAGTTTTGTGTTGTATTCAGATAATCCGGGTTTCTTTTATAAATATTGGTTTGCAAAAAAACCTTGGGAGGACCCTCAAAGTTACTTGACCCGTTCCCCATTATCGTATGTAGGGAATGTGACGACACCTACTATGCTATTGGTAGGAGAGGAAGACTACCGCACGCCAATAGCGGAATCGGAACAATTCTATGCCGCCTTAAAACTACAAAAAGTGGAGACGGCCATGGTACGGATCCCGGGTGCCTCCCACGGCATTGCCGATAAACCTAGCAATCTGATCGCGAAAATGGCCAGCGTACTGGCCTGGTTCGAGAAATATAAGGATACGAAGTGACACACTTTTTGATACATGGGTTATGACCTCCTTTCACGGTTTATGTATAGGTTGTGGCTACCGTTCGAATACTTTTGTAAGCAATCTCGTAAGGAATAAAAAGATGAATCCTACGATGTGATTGGCCCATGCTTTCGATAGTAAGTTACCGAATAATTTTTGTACATTGTTTACTGGTAATCACGCCAATAATAATCATTTACCAACCAAATATGCCATACCGACTTTTCTTTCGCTTCCATAGGAATCAGCTTATAGTTCTTAGTCTTCTATTATTTTTTTTGCCGTTAACTTCAATTTTAGGACAGGAACAAATTGGTCGGCCGCTGATTACTAATTACACGTATCAGGAATATGGCGGTTCCCCGATCAATTGGTGGGCCCTGGAAGATAAGAACGGCATTATGTACTTCGCCAATGGCCCAGGCGTTCTTCAATATGATGGGGTCAACTGGAATATGATCAAAATAAAAAACGGTACGAGGTGCATGACCCAAGATGAAAATGGGACCATCTTCGTTGGGGGTTCATCCGATTTTGGATATCTGCTTCCCGACGAAATAGGAAAATTGCAATATACCTCCCTCTTGGATAAGGTACCAGAGGAACATCGGGTATTCAATGAAGTATGGGAGGTTGATTATTATAAGGGTAGGGTCATTTTTAGAACCGAATTCAAATTGTATTGTTGGGATGGGAAGACCATGAAGGTCATTGTATCCAAAGAGGGGTATCATGTAGGCAACATTGTAAACAACACCTATTATTTGCGAATATGGGGCCGTGGCCTCTGTGTTTTAAATGAAGATGACACGTTTACAGTCGTTCCTGGTGGTGAGCGCTTTGCCGACGAGCGCATTTATGTAATGCTTCCATACGATGATAAAAGAGTGCTCATTGGAACTCGAAATCAAGGGTTTTTTCTATATGATGGAAAAGCATTTATTCCATTCAAAACGGAAGTCGATGCTTTTATGAAAGGGAATCTATACATGCCCGGGGTGGCCTTAAATGATGGCCGATTTATTGTGAACTCCTTTAGCGAAGGGGCCTATTTGATGGACCATGAGGGCAAACTGATCCAA
>JALHST010000170.1 GCA_022865355.1 Maribacter sp.
ATCGATGCTTCCGAATATAACAAACGCAAAGATGGCGTTCGCGGTAATAAGATCGATTTTTTTGCACACCCACAAGAATACAGATCCAACTTCTTCCGGTTTGCAAAGGTGACCGATCTATTTATAGCCGGTCATTTTTATGGACAAGGATCACCCTATCTATATACCCGGGACGATGCAAAACATCGTGATTTTAAGATCAAGGTAGTAGCCGATGTGAGCTGCGATATCGATGGCCCGGTAGCAACGACTATACGGCCTTCCACGGTGGCCAATCCTATCTACGGATATGAGCCGCAGACCGAATCTGAAATCGATTTTAAAGACCCGAAGGCCATTGCCGTAATGGCAGTTGATAATCTACCTAGTGAGTTGCCCCGAAATGCAAGTGAGGGCTTCGGTGATGCCTTTCTGAATAACGTAATCCCCGCTTTTTTCAATGGGGATAAGGACGGCGTTCTCGCGCGCGCGCGGATGACCCAAAACGGCCGACTTACTCCAAGGTTTGCCTATTTGCAGGCGTATGCCGATGGGAAGGAGTAGTCAGTATGCAGTGTGCAGTAAGCAGTGTGCAGTAAACAGTGAACAGTAGGCAGTAAGCAGTGAGCAGTGAGCGGTAAACAGTGAACAGTAAACAGTAAACAGTGAGCAGTAATCAGTGAACAGTAGGCAGTGAACAATGAACAATGATACGCAAACTCCTTGGCTTCCCTCTCTTTAGGGCCGGGGCAAAGGAAGTCAGTATGCAGTTGACAGTAATCAGTATTCAATTTGCATTGACTTTTTAAAAAGGAGTGGTAGCGCTGAAGCCTCCACTTTTCAAAAGTACTATCGCCTAAACTTTGCTAGGGTCGATCAATTTTGACGTTCCACTCGATTATCGGATGCACCTTTGGCTCGGTATACGCCCCCAAGGCTTTTAACTTTAAGTCAAAGCTTCCTAGTATCTCCAAGGTTTTAATATGTACGATTTTAGATTCCCCAGCGGGTATAACAAACACAGGCGAGATGTCATAAAAGGTATAATCCATCGCATTTTCAAACATCAGGTCACTACTGGTACTATTTTTAAGTTCAATTTGCAAAACCTGCGTATTAGGGAGATAGGAGGCTTTAAGAACATGAATACTTGCTTGTAGCAAAGGTTTTAAAAATTCTGCCTTGCCCACCAACAGATCGTTATATACCGCGACGGTCCTTCCGGCAAAAAGGGCTTCCTTTAGACTGGGTAAACTTTTCTCCTTGGCAAATACCAAGGTGATGGGGCGATGGTTGCCTTTTTCGGTATAGTCCCAGTCAATCAATCCGTGAATATCACTGGTGCCCATAATCGTCAAATTGTTAGCCAAAGCCAAAGCAAGCGACTCTTCGGCATAATCGACCGAATTGATGACCTCTATTCCCTGCATTTGCCCACTTTTGATAAGTTGCTGTTGGAAATCACTTAAAATTGGGTTTCCAGACGGACTCTGTTCAAACCAGGCAGGGTGGTTCCAGAATACGAAAGCACCCTGTTTTTTTGCCGTGGCAAAGGCATCCTTTGCGTCTTCATGAACTAATTCATTCGCATCGGTAATAAATACGGCATTGCTATGGCCAATGGGAGCCGAACGCGTAATTTCAGAACCTGGGACGATCAACAGATCATGTTCTACTGCTTCCTCTACCGCCAAATGATAGGCGCGATTGCGATCCGGGTGCGGAATATCTTCCTTATGGGGCTGATATTCCAAATGCTCGGTCAACGATATGGCATCCAAATTTTCACGAAGTGCCTCTTGAACACGTATCGTGGGCCACACATGGCCATCGGAAAAAACACTGTGTTGATGAAGGTCGGTCTTTAGGGTCACATAGCCAGCGATATTGGGATAAGTGAGGGGTTGTGCCCCGGCATGCGAATGGGTCTGGGCATTTGTCGGGAGCAGGCCAAGACATAATATAATTGTAATTAGGGGATTTCTCATTTTAGGCGTTTTATCAAAAATACACGATTCAATTGGATGAAATTAATCAAAAAAGTGTTCTTTGGTTAAGATTAGGTAAACTACGCTTGGCGAGCAAGGAGGCTATGAAAGGAAAAATTATTTTATAATTTGGGGAAGACAGTGAGTCAATTTTAGAGTCAATTTGTAAAAGAACCTGTCATCGATCTTCTTTCCAACAGCTAATAGTAATCAAATAGGTCAATGTTCGGCCAATTTGTGCGCTTGTTTACTTTGTCATTCATAAAATTCCGGATAGTCTGGATCATTTTCTGAAAATCGGCGTCGCCTTCATTGAGCAAGACCACATAAGAAATGGGGTATCCGACCTGCATAACGGCAGTGCTTCCGGGCAAGGCCCCATTATGGTTCCATTGGCCATTTTTTAGATAGTCTAACCCTTCTCCCAAAGCAAACAAGTCGGGTACCGTACCATGGGCATCCGATTGCACGGCCATGAAAGCCAAGGACTTGGCCGATGCGATCCAACCCCCATGTGAATCCATCCGTGTAATATTCATGGCATAGGGCGGGCGCCAATTGGAGTAATAACGTACTTCTTTTGCAAAGGCTTCTTCCTGGGTATTCCCTCCGATTTTCATATCGGTTATATTCATAGGCCCCAGTATGCGATCCTGCACAAAGGCTTCATAGGTCATCCCTGAAACTTGTTCAATGATCCTTCCCAAAACGCAGTAACCAAAATTGGACTAGGCATAGGTAGTTCCCGGGGCATAGGCCAATGACCGCTCATCAAGGACTTTTCCGATAAGGTCCTCTTGGGTTAATGATGCGGCATCAAACATGATATCATAGGGCTCATCAATAAATCCTGCGGTGTGTTCCAAAAGATGCGACACTTGTATGGTTTCTTCCAACGGTTCATAAGGCAATGTGCCATATCGGGTGCCCAATACTGCCCCGGGCCCAAAAACGAAATCGTCCAACTTTAACTTGTTGTCGGCCACGAGTTTTGATAGGGCCATCAAGGTTATGGCCTTTGAGATACCGGCGATCCGAAAGAGGGAGTTTTCGTTTACAGGAATGTTTTTGGAAGCGTCCGCCAAGCCAAATGCTTCCGAATAGACGAGCTTTTCATTCCGGGTTATGGCAATTTGTGCACCATGTATGCCATAGGCAGATAACAGGGTCTTAAACCCTGAGGTGATATCCTGAAGATTTTCATCGGAAAGGCCATCATTGCCATCCGAATTAGGAGTATTGATTCCCACAGATGGGCTGGGAGTACTATCATCCGGAATCTGAGCACTGACTGCCTCGTTGGTTTCCTGGTGGCTGCAACCGGCCAATGTCATTAAGAATATCATTGAAAGGAATGCCTTTTTCATCGTGCAAGATTAGGGATTCGATCGTAATCGAAGGTAAGGTCTTATATGTTAGTAAGATACTGAATTTTACAGCGAACGACAAAACGAACCGATGACCATCTACGGGTGGTCATATCTAGGCCGACTAAAAAGAAAAGCTGGGGGTCAAAGTCACGAATATAAAGTATTGGAAAAGCAAAAAGTATTAGTCTATCATCCCTTTTTCCTTGTAAATACGAAGGTAATGATTGCTTAGCGAATCAGAATCCCTATATTTTTTTCGCAATTCTTCCAATTTTTGTTTCAATTCAACAACCTGGTCCGCATATTCGGCTCTTTCGTATACATTATTGATTTCCTGAGGATCTTTTACACGATCATACAGCTCCCATTCGTCCACATCATAATAAAAATGAATGAGTTTGTATTCCTTGGTAGCAATACCATAATGCCTTTTTACGGCATGTTCGGCCGGGTATTCGTAATAATGATAATATACGGCATCACGATGCCATTTTTCCTTTTCACCCTTTAACAAGGGCACAAGACTTTGCCCTTGCATATCGGCAGGAGCGGATATACCGGCAATTTCCAAGAACGTCTGGGCAAAATCAAGGTTTTGCACCATTTCATCTTCTGTTGTGTTGGGCGATATCACGTTTGGCCATTTTATCAAAAGGGGGGTCTTGAAAGATTCATTATACATAAATCGTTTATCGAACCATCCGTGTTCCCCCAAATAAAATCCCTGATCCGAAGTATAGACCACAACCGTGTTTTTTGTAAGGTCGTTGGCATCCAGATAATCTAGGAGGCGTCCTACATTTTCATCAACCGCGGCGATAGTACCTAAATAATCCTGCATGTACCGCTGGTATTTCCAAATGGTCAAGGCAGAATCGTCCATTGTAGGATAGCGCTTTTTGAATTCGTCGGTGATAGGCCCATAAATCGAATCCCAGGAGGCCTTTTGGGCAACGTTCATGCGATCTAAGGGGTCATGAAGTTTACGATCATTTATTTTAAGCGAATCTATGGCTTCGGCAAAAACTTTGTTGTCATAATTTAATATCATGTGCTTCAAAATCCCCATTTCCGCCGTTTTGGCCGCGGTACCCCTTGTTGAATAATCATCAAATAAGGTTTCTGGCAGGGGAAAGGTTTTTTTGGTAAATTCCCGGTAATGTCTTTCTGCAGGCAACCATGACCTATGGGGTGCTTTATGTAGGTACATAAGCAGAAAAGGTTTGTTTTTCG
>JALHST010000171.1 GCA_022865355.1 Maribacter sp.
CCAGAAGTTAGAACGCTTACAATAACAGCAAGTACATAACCAAATAGGGGTTTACTCATTATGAAGACGTTTCGAGTACATTAAATTCAGGTCTATGAACCTTTTCCCGCGACCACATTAAATATAAGGCGGGAATAATGAATAAAGTTAATATTAAGGAAAATAGGGTTCCCCCGATAATGACCACCCCCATACCGATACGACTTGCCGAGGCCGCACCTAATGACAGGGCAATGGGCAATGCACCCAAAGCTATGGTAAGACTGGTCATCAGAATCGGACGCAATCTTGATTCAGATGCCTTTAAGACAGCTTGCATTTTAGATAGACCTTCTTCCCGTAATTGATTGGCAAATTCGACGATCAAAATACCGTTCTTCGTCACCAAACCGATAAGCATAATGGTGCCGATCTGGCTAAAGATATTCCAGGTCTGACCAAATAACCACAATGAAAATACGGCGCCGGCCACTGCCATCGGTACCGTCAAAATAATAATAAAGGGGTCTATAAAACTTTCGAACTGGGCTGCAAGGATTAGATACACCAAGAGTAGTGCAAGTCCGAAAGCGAAAAGGGTATTGGAGCTACTTTCAACAAAGTCACGCGATTCACCTCCTAGATCCGTGGTAAAGGTATCATCAAGCACTTTTGCCTTTATTCTTTCCATGGCATCGATACCATCGCTGATGCTTTTTCCTGGGGCGAGGTTGGCCGAAATGGTCGCCGACATGTATCGGTTATTATGAAACAATTGAGGCGGACTACTATGTTCGGTGGTTGTCACAAGATTGTCCAATTGAATCAACAATCCGTCCTTATTTTTGACAAAAATAGAAGTAAGGTCGAGGGGGGCATCACGGTCTTTTTTGTCAAATTGCCCAATGACCTGATACTGTTTGCCATTCATCAGAAAATACCCGAAACGTTGTCCGCTTAAGGATAATTGCAAGGTCTGTGCGACATCTAAGACCGAAACGCCCAGACTTTCCGCTTTTTCCCTATCAATGGTAACATAGATTTCGGGCTTATCGAATTTTAGGTTGACATCGGAAAATGAAAATGTTGGGTCTTTTTCAACTTCCTTCATAAACTCAGGTATCTTTTCCTCGAGCTTTTGGAAATTTTGAGCCTGAATAATATATTGTATAGGGGGTCCGCCACGTCGATTTACCGAAATGGTGGGTCTTTCCGACACATTCGACTTTCCGCCAACATATGATTTTGCCCATTTACTAAGATCGTTGGCAATTTCGTTTTGTGTGCGTTTTCTTTCATTCGGCTGTACCAAGGCGATGTGGGCTCGTCCACTGTTGACCGAAGAAGTTCCGAAACCAGGTGAGGTCAGTACCAAACTTACCTTTTTTTCAGGAATTGAATCATTGATCAGGTCTGTAATATCGTTCATTAAACGATCCATATATTCATAGGAAGATCCTTCTGGGGCACTGACATTCAGACTGACAAAACTACGATCTTCATAGGGTGCAGTTTCTTTTTTAAGCAACCCATAGAATACAAAAATAAAGATGATACATACAATCTATATAGGGAAACTTAGCCATTTCCGATTCATAAAGCTGCGCAGGGAAGCCGCGTAGCTTTCGTTCATTTTTACAAAGTACTTTTCGGTAAAATTATAAAACTTAGAATGTTTTTGTTTCCCAGGTTTGATAAGATAGGCATTCAACATCGGGGTCAACGACAGGGAAACAAACGCAGACACCAGGACCGCCCCGCCCAAAACCACACCGAATTCCCGGAATAACCTGCCTACGAAGCCTTCCAGAAAAATAACGGGAAGGAATACGGCCGCCAGCGTAATCGAAATAGAAATCACAGCAAAGAAAATCTCGTTCGAACCTTTTATGGCGGCCTGGATCGGACTCATGCCCTCTTCTACCTTTTTGTATATGTTTTCGGTAACCACAATACCATCATCTACCACAAGCCCTGTCGCGAGTACGATGGCCAAAAGGGTAAGTACATTGATAGAATACCCTAACAACCACATAATAAAAAAAGTAGATATCAAGGAAACCGGAATGTCGATCAAAGGTCGCAACGCCAACGACCAATTCCTGAAAAATAAGAAGATGACAAGGATTACAAGGATAATGGAGAGTAAAAGCGTTTCAGCTACTTCGGTGACCGCCTTTCTGACAAAGATCGTATCGTCTATTACGACATTCAATTTAAATCCCTCCGGAAGATCTTTTTTAAGCTTTTCAAATTCGGTGTAAAAGGCATCTGCAATTTCTAAATAATTGCTACCCGGTTGCGGCACCACGGCTATGGCGACCATCGGCTGGCCAGAATCGCTCATTTTGGTTTCCATATTCTCCCCCTCAAGGGTAGCCTTGCCAATATCACTGAGCCGCACCAATTTTTCACCCTCGGCCTGAATGATGATATTATTGAAGCCTTCCTCGGTGTTCAGGTTCCCAATGGTCTTCACAGTTAGTTCGGTATTCTCACCGGTCAACTTGCCCGAGGGCAATTCGACATTTTGAGCTAACAAGGCACGACGCACATCGGCCACCGTTAGCCCATACGAGGCCAATTTGGAGGGGTCGATCCATAAACGCATGGCATACCGCCGTTGCCCCCATATCTGTACCCCGCTCACCCCGGGAATCGTTTCTATCCGCTGGGCGATTACATTTTCGGCATAATCGGAAAGCTCCAGGATATTTTTACTATCACTTTGTACGGTCATCGAAAGTATCCGTTGTGCGTCGGCATCCGACTTAGAGACCACCGGTGGCGCGTCAATATCATCCGGAAGACTCCGAACGGCCTGGGATACCTTATCACGAACATCATTGGCGGCTTCCTCGAGGTTTTTATCGAGGTTGAACTCGATACTGATCGAACTAGACCCCTGTACACTAGAGGAGGTGATGTTGCGAATGCCGTCAATTGAGTTGATCGCTTTTTCCAACGGTTCGGTTATCTGAGACTCGATGATATCGGCGTTCGCACCGGCATAATTGGTACGCACCGAGACTTGGGCGGGATCTATGGAAGGAAATTCCCGAACACCCAAATAGGTATAGCCAATGACCCCGAAGAGAATGATCGCCAAATTCATGACGATGGTAAGTACCGGTCGTTTTATGCTTAAGGTTGATAAATTCATTGAGATTCCATATTAATTTCAGCTTAATCCAAAGTAACCTGTACGGGGGTACCGTTCTTTAGTGCCATGACCCCATAGGTCAATACCGTGTCTCCTGCCTTCAACCCGGACAAGATACGCACCGAACTTCCTGTTCTGGCACCAATTTCGACACTTACTTCCTTGGCCTTTCCGTCTTCGGAAATGAATATTTTTTTTCCATTTTGGACGGGGATCAGCGACTCTGTTGGAACCAACAGCGCATTGGCTACGGTTTCAAGCGGAAGTATTACGTTGGCAAAGGTGCCCGGATAGAGACTTCCATCGGGGTTTTCTGCAATCGCCCGCATTTTCAAGGTACGTGTGGCCACTTCGATTTCAGGTTCGATGGCATAGATCTTGGCCGTATGCACCTTTTCCGAATCAGAGGTCGTAAACGTAAGGATCGTGCCGACCTTCATTTGCGAGGCATATTTTTCAGGAATTGAAAAAGTTATCTTGACTTGTGCGGTGTTCACTAATTTCGCAATCGGCGTGGTAGGTGTCACATAGGTTCCCTTCGAGATGGATCGTAAACCGATAACACCCGTAAAGGGTGCCCGCACCGTGGCCTTGGAAAGTTGTGCCTCTATAAGCTCGGCTTCCGCCGTGGCCGACTGAAAATCGGCACTGGCGATGTCGTATTCCTCTTGACTAATGGCCTGTTTTTCTAGCAAGAGGTTCGCCCGGCGTTCGTTTTCCGATGCCAACTTTTGAGCAGTCTTCACTTTTGACAATTGGGCCCGAAGCTCGATATCATTTACTTTGAACAGCACCTGCCCTTGGGAAACCTTGCTACCTTCCTTGAAATATATATTTTCAACGATTCCTGAGATTTCACTTCGAATTTCAATTTGTTCATTGGCCTCCAACGATCCCGATAGGGAAAGATTATCGTTAAATTCCTGGGGTTTTAAAATCATTCCGGGAACTTTTACCTTGCTTGCCATACCGACCGGAATGCCTGATTGGTTTTCCTCGGCATTATCTAGTATGCGGTATACTATCAATCCTCCAATACCAAGAATCAATATGATGTAAACAATGTGTTTTATTTTCATTTTATCCGGTTACTCGAACGCCAGAGGATGCGAGCTATTTTAATGAAAACAAATCTAACGTATATACCGTATTTAAAAAATAAGTTGCGTTTTATTTAACAAAATAAAATCCTTAATAACCCGACGTTACTTTCCTGCCGATAATTCATATACTACATGTTATTTCCTTGATAATTTGGGTCTTGAACAAATTCAAGTTTGTTCAACTAGTAAGTGTCTAAAGGCCAATCTAGGATTCCAGGAGCCAAAATTTTGGAAGTTTTGTTAAATTCTCCCGGCCTTGGGTGGAAGATCGTTCATGGTAATTTCCAATGATTTCCTTATCGTGCTAATCGTGTCAAGACGCCAATTATTCAAAAGACCAAGGATCAGATTGCTTCTGTTGCCATAGAAGTAGTATTTTTGCAAAAAAATACACTGGATGTTTACTTTTTTTAGCCGTAAGAATTATTTGATCGATTATTTAGGGGGTTTCATAGATATTCATAATCATATACTTCCAGGAATCGATGATGGCGCCAAAAATGTTGAGGAATCGTTGGCCCTTCTCCATGCATTTTCAGAATTCGGGGTCCATAACTTCATTGCCACCCCGCACATCATGGGTAATTATTATCCGAATACAAGAGAAACCATTAATGATTCTTTACGATTGTTGAAGAATGCGATGGAGACGAAGGCTTTGGATCACTATAAGATCGAAGTAGCGGCCGAGCATATGATCGATGACAAATTTGAAACCATTTTAGAAGATAATGAAATAATGCCCTTGCGAAATAACCACGTCTTGGTTGAAATGAGCTATTTGCAGCCCGCCATCAATTTCGATGAAGCTATTATCGCCTTGGCCATCAAGCATTATCAACCTATCTTGGCCCACCCGGAACGGTATGTCTTTCTATCATTAAATTCCTCAAAATTCTTGGAATTCAAGAAAAAAGGCATCTTGTTCCAAACGAACCTTTTGTCTTTGGGTGAATATTATGGGAAGGAAGTTCAAAAGAAAGCGATTAAACTACTCAACGAAGGATTGATAGATTTTGTGGCATCGGACGTTCACAATCAAGATCAGCTCACGAGTATTAAAAAAATACAGCTTAGCAATAAACATCTTGAACTACTGTTGCCAATACTTGAAAAGACGATTTACAATTTTTATTGAATTAAAACTTCCACCATTTTTTAACGGTCTTGCCATAGCCATAGCCATATTTTCCGCCATACCCCAAATCACTGACTTTTACGTCGTTCACCACAAACGATAGATTTTTTAACTTTCCTTCTTTTTTAAGTTTCAAAGGATATTCCAAAACTTTCGTTTCGGTCATCCCCGCTCTGGTAACATAGATAATTTGATCGGAGTATTCACTGATCAACAAAGTATCGGCAACTACCATCAACGGAGCCGTATCAACGATAACATAGTCATACATTTCGGAAACTTCTTTAAAAAGGGGCTTGATCCGATCACTTAAAAGAAGTTCGGCAGGGTTGGGCGGTATTTTTCCTGAATAGATTACATCGACCGTATTAGCATATAAAAGCATGCTGTGGATCATATCTTTCGTTGTCAACGAGTCGTCATACAAATATTCGGTCAAGCCTACTTCTTTTTTTGCCAAACGTTTTCCCAATTCATCTACATTTTTACTGTCAAAGAAGGAATAGAGTTTTGGATTTCGAATATCGGCCCCGATCAAAAGCACTTTTTTATGGGTACTTGCTAGGATCATGGCAAGGTTTGAAGAAAGAAATGTCTTTCCTTCCCCAGAAACACTTGAGGTAACGAATATGACATTGTTTTTTCCTGGTGAATTTTTTGCCTTGATCAAATAATCCAGGTTGGTTCGTAAAATACGCAGCGATTCGGCCATGACCGAACGGTCGTCCTTAATGATCAACGTATTGGACTTTTTCTCCAATTTGGGAAGTTCCGCCAAAACGGGTATATCGCTCACCAATTTTTCCAAGCCTATTTTATTATGGATTTTATTATCCAATAGGTCATTGGTGTAGATTATGGAAAATGGCAAAAGAAGCCCCAAAATTACGGAAGTCAACAAAATCAAAGATTTTTTAGGGCTCACGGGTAGTTCGGAACTATAGGCGGCATCGACAACTTGGCATTTAGGTGTAGCGGATGCATAGGCGATTTGAGATTCTTCCCGTTTTTGAAGCAAGTAGAGATACAGTGCTTCGGTAGTTTGTTGCTGCCGGGTAATGTCCCGTAG
>JALHST010000021.1 GCA_022865355.1 Maribacter sp.
ACCACCACGCGCACCCATTTCAATACTCAAATTACACACCGTCATGCGGCCTTCCATGCTCATACTTCGAAAAACTTCTCCTGCATACTCCACAAAATATCCAGTGGCGCCCGAAGTCGATAATTGCGAAATGATATAGAGCGCAACATCTTTGGGAGTCACTCCTCTAGCTAGGCTGCCTTCGACATTGATGCGCATACTCTTGGGTTTGGTCTGCATGATGCACTGTGTGGCCAAAACCATCTCTACTTCCGAAGTACCGATTCCGAAGGCGATAGCACCAAAAGCACCATGGGTCGACGTATGTGAATCTCCACAGACAATGGTAGCGCCCGGTTGTGTGATGCCATATTCAGGGCCAACAACATGCACGATACCGTTCTTTTCATGACCCAATCCCCAATACGAAATTCCGAATTCCCGCGAATTTTCCTCCAACATGCGCAACTGGTTGGCAGATAAGGGATCTGCAACCGGTAAATGTTGATTTATGGTCGGGGTATTATGATCCGCCGTGGCAAAGGTCTTTTCAGGGTGAATCACCTTGATACCCCTATTTTTGATACCTAAAAATGCCACCGGACTCGTGACCTCATGCACCATATGACGGTCGATGAAGAGCACATCGGGCCCATTTTTTATATGTTGCACAACGTGGGAATCCCAAACTTTATCGAATAATGTCTTTTTTGAACTCATAATCTCAAGATTCTAAGGGTACAAAGCTAATGAAAGATGAAGTTTTTGTAAATTATTTTGAAGAGAAATTACGATGTTCAACTAATGTAATTCCAAATATTTTTATGTTTGATCAGTTGGGCATAGGTATGCCGAATTGCCAAATTCTCGATTTTTTCTAGGCTAGGATCGTTTTTTAAAAGTTGAATTGCGTAATAACGTGCCGTTTTTAAAATGTCATTGTCTTTGACGATATCGGCAATTTTTAAGTTCAGAATGCCACTTTGCTGCGTACCCATCAAATCCCCGGGACCGCGAAGGCGAAGATCCACTTCGGCAATCTCAAAACCATCGTTCGTGCGAACCATGGTCTGCAATCGGGTCTTGGCCTCCGTAGAAAGTTTATGGCCGGTCATAAGAATACAATAACTTTGATCGGCACCACGGCCAACCCGACCTCGAAGTTGGTGCAATTGGGATAGACCAAATCGCTCCGAACTTTCGATAATCATTACCGAGGCGTTCGGCACATTCACCCCTACTTCAATTACGGTAGTCGCCACCATAATGTTCGTTTCACCCTTTACAAAGCGCTCCATTTCATATTCCTTGTCTTCGGGTTTCATTTTTCCGTGCACGATCGATATTTGATATTCGGGAAGGGGAAAGTCCCGAACGATACTTTCATAACCATCCATCAAATCTTTATAATCAAGTGATTCAGATTCTTGGATGAGCGGATACACCACATAGATTTGGCGCCCTTTTTTGATTTCCTCACGGATAAAACGAAATACCTTCAACCGATTACTATCGAATCTGTGGACTGTTTTAACGGGTTTTCTACCCGGCGGAAGCTCATCGATGACCGATATATCCAAATCACCATAGAGACTCATGGCCAACGTGCGGGGAATCGGGGTAGCGGTCATTATCAGGATATGGGGTGGAATGGCATTTTTGTGCCAAAGTTTGGAACGTTGGGCCACCCCGAATTTATGTTGCTCATCAACGATCGCCAACCCTAGATTTTTATATTGCACTTTGTCTTCCAAAAGGGCATGGGTGCCGATCAAGATATGTAACGCACCACTTTCTAATTTTTCGTGAATGATCTTTCGTGCCGATTTTTTTACCGATCCCGTAAGTAAGGCACAATTGATATCTATTCCCTTGAGTAGTTCGGTAACCCCAGAATAATGTTGGTTGGCCAGAATTTCAGTGGGAGCCATAAAACAGGCCTGAAATCCGTTATCTATTGCCAGTAACATGCTCATTACCGCTACTATGGTCTTTCCGGAACCTACATCTCCCTGCAAAAGACGATTCATTTGAGCGTTGCTACCCAAATCGGCCCGAATTTCCTTAACCACCCTTTTCTGGGCGTCGGTAAGCTTAAAGGGAAGATGTTCCTTATAGAAATCGTTGAACAATTGCCCTACCTTATCAAAAGTATACCCTTTGTTCTTTTGCTTTCGCAACATCATTTTGGCAATAAGCTGCACTTGAATATAAAAGAGTTCCTCAAATTTTAGTCGAAATTGTGCCCTGGCCAAGAGATTCTGATTTTTTGGAAAATGAATATTATATAAGGCATTACTTCTAGAAATCAATTTCAATTCCTGCAAAAGTTCCGAGGAGAGGGTTTCCAAAAATTCGCCTTTGGTCTCCATAAAAAGTTGTTGCATCATTTTATTGATGACCCGGTTGGTAATGCCCTTGTTGGAAAGTTTTTCGGTAGATGGGTAAATAGGCTGCATGGCGATTTTCAATCCCTGCTCATGCTCTGAAAGCAATTCCATTTCAGGATGGGGCATCGAGAAGGCCCCACTGAACCAGTTACAACGACCAAAAATCACATAGGGTGTGTTCAATTTTAGGTTTTCCCGGATCCATTTTTGACCTCGAAACCAGACCAACTGCATTTCCCCTGTTTCATCGGCAAAAGTGGCCACCAACCGCTTTCCTTTCTGTTGCTCGACGGTTTTGACATGAATAATTTTACCGATTATTTGTACGTCGGCGGTATGGCGTTCCAATTGCCCTATTTTATAGTATTGGGTTTTGTCGATATAGCGATTGGGGAACAGATTGATCAAATCCTGATAGGTGGCAATACCCAATTCAGACTGCAATGTATCGGCCCGATTCGGCCCAACACCTTTTAAGTACGTAATCGGGGTTTGAAGAAAATTGGCATTCATATGACTAAATTAGGCCTTACCACTATCAAGTGCAATCTAAAATATTAAATTTGGTACTATCATTACATCCATACGCCTATGCGCAAAAAGTTATTTTCCCTTTTCTTCCTGATTTGTTCTTGGGTACCTGCCCAACACCAAGACAAGGTAAACTTCCTACATGCAGACGTTGCGGTGGCTCCTATACCCGAGAAAAGGCAATTGAACGGTTCGGTAACTTATACATTGGATGTTTTGGCAGATGTGGATTCAATTTTCCTGGATGCCAAGAATTTAGACTTTTCGAATGTCAGGCTAAACAGTCGAAAGGTTGATTTCATCAATAACGGAAAAACGATTTCCGTTAAGAAGAAATTCAAAAAGGGGAAAACCTATCATCTTGAACTAAGCTATTCATGTTTCCCGAAACAGACCGTTTATTTTATTGGTTGGGCGGATGACGATATAAAAAACAACCAGATTTGGACCCAGGGCCAAGGAAAGTATACCAGCTATTGGCTACCCAGTTTCGATGATATGACGGAAAAAGTAGAATTTGACCTTAAAGTCTCCTTTCAACCGAATTATGAGGTAATAGCCAACGGGAAATTGGCGTCAAAACAGCTTGATAAGGACGACCGTGTAGTTTGGACATTTGACATGGAAAAGCCAATGAGCAGTTATCTTTTGGCTTTTGCAATTGGCCATTACAAAAATGAAGGAATAACTTCTTCAAGCGGCATCCCCATTGAAAATTATTATTACCCGAATGATAGCCTGCGTATAGAACCTACCTACCGCTTTACCAAAGCAATTTTTGATTTTATGGAAGCGGAAATCGGGGTAGGGTACCCTTGGCAAATTTATAAACAGCTACCGGTACGGGATTTTCTATATGCGGGTATGGAAAATACCGGAACAACGCTCTTTTCTGATGGCTATGTCATCGATTCCACCGCATTTATTGATAAAAACTATGTGAACGTCAATGCCCATGAGCTCGCACACCAATGGTTTGGCGACATGGTAACCGAATTGAATGGGAATCACCATTGGCTCCATGAAGGTTTTGCGACCTACTATGCCTATTTGGCCGAGAAAAAAGTCTTCGGGGATGAATACGTTTATTGGAAATTGTACGACACCGCCAAACAATTGATTGATTTGTCAAAGGAAGGCAAGGGGGAGGCGTTAACGAATCCCAAGGCCAGTAGTCTCACCTTTTATGAAAAAGGTGCCTGGGCCCTCCTCATGTTGCAAAATGAGGTAGGGGAGGAGACATTTAAAAACGGAATCAGAAAGTATTTGGAAAAATTTCAATTTCAAAATGTAACGATTTCCGATTTTATGAGCATCATGGAAGAGGTGAGTGGTCGAAATCTATCAACATTTAAAAGGGTATGGCTCGAGGAAACCAGATTTGCCTATGAAGAATCCATAGCCTTGTTGAAGGTCAAATCAATCCCTGTAGCCCAATGGATGGATCTCCAGTGGCAATTGACGACCAGCCTGGAGAAAAATGAAAAAATTATTACCGACTTTTGGAATAAAACAGCCTCTGACGAGCTTAAAAAAAGGATTATCATCAAGTATTATAAATCCTTGTCTACCGATTTTTTAAAGGAAGCCTTTAAAACCCAAAACGCGGAAATTCGACAGGCCCTCTCCTTTATGGACGGCAAGTATGCCCTAAATTTAAAGCAGGAGTTTACGTCCTTATTGGAAGACAAAAGTTATATCACGGTTGAAAGTGCATTATATCAATTATGGATAAATTATCCGCTAGATAGGGCCGACTATTTGAATAAAACCAAGGGAATCATTGGATTGCCTAATAAAAATGTTCGCTTATTATGGTTGACATTGGCCATTCTTACCAGTGGGTATGAAGCCCAGAATACAAAACACTACTTTGATGAGTTAAGTGGGTATACCAGTCCGTCATATTCTATTGAAGTGCGACAGGTAGCCTTCCAATATCTCAAGGAAGCGTTTGGGTTTACCGATCAGAATTTGCTCGACCTACTGCAGGCCACCACCCATTATTCTTGGCAGTTTAAACAATTCGCCCGCGATTTGATCGATACTTTATTGAAAGATACGATATACCAAGAACGAATCGGTACGTTGTTGGGGAAACTAAACCCCGAAGAAAAGCGTTATATTCAAACCAAATTAAACGAACTATGAGAGCGATGGTCATTTCAGGGGGTGGGAGCAAAGGCGCCTTCGCCGGAGGCGTGGCGCAATACCTTATGGAAGAAATGAGCTATGATTATGACCTTTTTATAGGCACTTCGACGGGTAGTTTATTAATATCGCATTTGGCCATGCGAAAGATCGAAAAAATTAAGGAGGTCTACACTTCAGTAAATCAAGACAGTATTTTTAGCAATTGTCCTTTTGTTATTCAAAAAAAATATGGCGTTGAAAGTATCGCCATCAACCATTGGAACGTTTTTAAGAATTTTTATAATGGAAGTAAGACCTTTGGTGAAAGCCATAACCTTTTGAAGCTCATTAAAAACACCTTGACCCCGGAAGAGTTTCAAACCTTGCAGGATGGACCCACAGATGTGGTAGTAACGGCCTCCAACCTTTCATTAAACCAAGTCGAGTATAAATCGATCAATGAGTACACCTATGAAGAGTTTTGTGAATGGATATGGATTTCCTGTAACTATACCCCTTTTATGTCATTAGTCCAAAAAAACGGATGTGATTATGCCGATGGTGGTCTGGGGACTATGGTGCCGATCGAGGAAGCGATCAAGAGAGGCGCTACCGAAGTTGATGCCATTATTCTTCAGACCGAAACTACCTTATTCAATCGAATGCCTTCAAAAAATGCCTTTTCTTTACTCACCACTATGTTTGCCTTTATGTTGGACAGGATAGAGACGCAAAATATTACTATTGGGAAGTATGTAGCGGCCCATCATGGGGCTATCATCAATTTCTATTACACACCGACCGTATTGACCACCAATTCCTTGATATTCAATAAAGAAAAGATGACGGCATGGTGGGCGAGTGGCCATAACTTCGCCAAATATAAAAATGTTGAGTTAAACCAGATTCAACCTGGTGTCAAATAGGGCACTGAAAGCAGGGGTATGATAGATTCAAAGTTTGAAGTACGAGATTAGAAGTACGAAGTTTGAGGTTTACCAGAGTTCCCCAATTTCCTTTTTTACGAATGAGAGGGCAGTGGCCGAAGGAGATGCCTTGTCCATTGTTTCGGTCAAAACATCTTCACGAAGTTTATCGGCCGAATCGGTCTCACTCATGGCCGCTTTGCGGATCATTTGAATGGTGGCGCTTTTTGCCGCTTTTATAATATTCCAACAATCGTCCGATAAATAAATTTGTTGTGAGAGATTGTGCTCAAACTCTTTTTCGATACTGCGAATTAATAGATCTTCGTATTCGGCTTTGTCAGTAGATTTTGGAGCTACCCTTATTACAAGACTGGGTATCGCTATCCTTTCAAGAAATAGGGCCATACGTTCATAGGCTTGAAGGCGAATGGGCAAAGCATTCTTTTGGGAATCTTTGTGCAAAAGATAACGTCTTCTGCCTTCTTCGTTTTTGGTGTGTAATCTAAAAAAGTAGAATGCAATGGCACCCGTGACCACCGCGGGCAATAAATAGGCGAATAGTTGAAAAATTCCTTCTCCTGTCATTGTTTTTGGGTTTTTGGTTTGGTTATGGAGTAAGAACGTTCGTTTTTTACAAAAATTATAACCAACTCCTTTGGAAAGTACCTCGTGGCGCCTATTTTTTGATATTCTCCTTCACCATGATATAAAACCGATTGTATTTAGGATGTATCTTGATGGCAATACCTTCCTTAAAATTCCCATCTTTACCGAGGATCGTTATTCGCTCGGGATCGACGGCAAACTTCTTCTGTAGCACCGAAGCTACCGCAGCCGCCTGCCGGGCTGCCAAGTCAAGTTCCCCGGTCATACTTAATCCTTCGACGGTAACCGCCGAATTTGGATTCGCGTTTAATATAGCGGCAATTTGTCCCAAAAATGCTTCTGCGGAACTTGCTACCTCCATAGCGGTATCGCCCCCGAACAGCGTTTCCAGACTCTCCGAAATGACCACTTCGCCATTCTGGACGGAAATTCTGGCATTCTCCCCGAGTGTCTGTTTGGCATTGGTCAATATAATGATCGCCGTAGAGTCATTTTTACTGATCGCATCGTTGATGTCCTTCAATTGTTTTTCCTTTTCCCCTAAACTAGACATTGCGCGATTTACGTTCTCCGAATTCTTATTCGAAACCTCGGCAAAACTGTTCAGGTTTTTTAAAAGGGTGCCATTGGCAGCCTGTAGTTCCTGTACCTGGGTTTCAAAAGATTCTGCCCTGGCAGTACTTATTTTTTCATTCTTTTGCGCTGTGGTAACCAATGCCTTGGTAGCTTCAAGTTCGGTTCTCAAATGATTGATTTCATCCAGCAACTCACTTTTCTTCTGTCCATACCCATACGTTGTTAGCATTAGAAAGGTGATTAGAGCGCGTAAATATAGTATCATAAGTATGTTTTATTATTTTATGGTTCGCTTCAAAATTATTTGCAAAAGTATAGTAATCCAAGATCTTTCAATACTTTTTCTTGATAAAGAAAACATCGTATTATTTGAAATCCATGAGCAGGGTCATTACAAATTAGCGCTCCCACAAGCATGCGATGTATAGTCTAAGATCGCCGGCAGTAGCCGTCCTACTTGTAATTACCGACCTGGGCTTATTTGTTCAAATAATCTAAACTCATTTCCGTCAACGTTTTTACCCCTAACAATAATCCGCTATCATCGATCATAAAATCGGGGGTATGATGGGGAAATGATTCGGTCGTTCCTGGAGTCATTCCTCCTAAAAAGAAAAAGAACCCGGGTACTTTTTCCTGAAAATATGAAAAATCCTCAGCACCGGTAATGGCCTTTTGTGTTTGCACATTGTCCTTCCCGGCTACACGCTCCATGGTCGGCAGCATTTCGACAACCAGGGCGGGATCATTGTAGGTTATTGCTGTTGCATCGGTTATTTCAATGGTCGCTTCCCCACCGAAAGCCTTGGCTATGGTAGGGACCATCTCTTTCATTCTTTTATTGATCTGGGCTTTCATATCATAGTCCAAAGTTCTGATAGTGCCCAACATTTCGGCACTTTCAGGAATGATATTAAAACGTACCCCAGAAGTAATTTTGCCTACCGTAATGACGGCTGCCTCATTCGTTAGGTTTACTTCCCGACTTATAATGGTTTGAAGACCATCAATAATCTTGGCGCTGATCAAGATCGGGTCGACGCCCGACCAAGGTTGCGAACCATGGCTTTGTTTACCTTTTACATGAATGGTAAAACTTTGGGCAGCGGCCATGGCCCCACCTGATTTATATCGAATTACCCCGACCGGTGTCTGGGAATTGATGTGCAATCCAAAAATGGCATCCACATGCGGGTTCTCCAATACACCTTCCTTGATCATCAATGCGGCACCCCCTTCCTCACCGGGTGGTGGACCTTCTTCGGCAGGCTGGAAGATGAATTTCACGGTTCCGTTTACTTTGTCCTTGTTTTTTGCGAGGACCTCTGCAACCCCCATTAGAATGGCCGTATGGGTGTCGTGGCCGCATGCGTGCATCACCCCGACCGTTTCTCCATTATACTCGGTGGTCACGGTTGATTTAAAGGGTAAATCATTCCGTTCGGTGACGGGCAATCCATCAATATCCGCTCGTAAGGCGATAACTTTCCCGGGTCGATTTCCTTTTAAAACACCTACGACTCCTGTGTAAGCTACCCCGGTCTGCACTTCGATGCCCAGCGATTTTAGATGTTTGGCGATTTTCTCTGCCGTCTTGAACTCCCTATTGCCCAGCTCCGGGTTTTGATGTATTTCCCTTCGCCAATCAATGACCTTGGTTTCTATGGCACTATAATCGTTGGCGAGATCTGAAGTTTGTGCCGAGGCATAAAAGCACAAAAATAACATTGAAATGACTACATAGTTTTTCATATACTGCTAATTAAAATTTGATTAATCGATATTTTTTATCTTGGAGTTGTATCAGTGCATTCATGGCAGATAGCGACAGTCGTATACCTTCAATAAGGTCCTCCCTGGGAATATCCCGTGCTGCCGCAGATTGACCACAGAAGATAACCTGTACATCTGCATTCAATAAGGCTTGCAACAATTCAGCATTGGGATTTTCGGTGCCATAACGTTTCTTATAGGCCGCATTTGATAGCACATCTTTTGAGGCGGCATTGTGAATGACTACCGCAGCCTTCAGCTGCTCGACAGGTACGCCACTTTGAGCATGCATGTTCAAAAAACGGGCCACTGTTTCAATACTCTTATTAATTTCTTGGTGTGATTCGGGCGAATTCATAATATCGAATACGGCCTTGTATTCTTTGGTAACGTCAACCGCAAACTCGGGCCTATCAACGGCAAAGACTTCGCCAAATTCAGTAATGATCGGACCCTTTGATTGGGTTTGACCAATCAGGTTCGTAGCACAAAGAATTAAATAAAAAAGGGACAGTAGGTGTAAATTCTTTAACATCAATTTATATTGTCGGCCTAAATATATTCAAATTCACTATAAATCCCCATTTGATAATCATAAATGTCGATAGTAGATTTTCGGATCAGGGTAATTATGGCTAAATTCACGCTTCCAAATACTATTATCTTGGCCAACTTTTTAGATGAATTGAACGATGCGCAAAAGTCGCCCGTCCTCCATAAGGATGGTCCCTTAATGGTTATTGCCGGTGCGGGATCGGGCAAAACAAGGGTTTTGACCTATCGGATAGCCCATTTGATGGCCCAAGGGGTCGATGCCTTTAATATTCTTGCCCTCACTTTTACGAATAAGGCGGCCAGGGAGATGAAAAAGCGTATCGCTCTGATCGTTGGCAACACCGAGGCCAAAAATCTCTGGATGGGAACCTTTCATTCGGTTTTTGCCAAATTATTGCGTTTCGACGGGGATAAATTAGGCTTTCCTAGCAATTTTACCATCTACGATACGCAGGATTCACAGCGTTTGATAGCCTCGATCATCAAGGAAATGGGGCTTGACAAGGATATCTACAAGTACAAGCAGATTCAGAACCGCATATCGTCGTATAAAAATAGCCTGATTACCGTAAAGGCCTATTTCAACAATCCTGATTTGGTGGAGGCCGATGCCATGGCAAAACGTCCGCGAACCGGCGAAATATATCAAGAGTATGTCAATCGTTGTTTTAAGGCAGGTGCAATGGATTTTGACGATCTACTCTTGCGTACCAATGAATTGTTGACTCGTTTTCCAGAGGTTTTAATGAAATATCAGGACCGGTTTCGGTACATTTTGGTAGATGAGTACCAAGATACCAACCATTCGCAATATCTGATCGTAAAAGCCTTGTCAGACCGTTATCAGAATATCTGTGTCGTTGGTGATGATGCCCAGAGTATTTATTCTTTTCGAGGTGCGAACATTACGAATATCTTGAATTTTCAAAGAGATTATGATGAAGTGGCGGTATATCGTTTGGAACAGAATTATCGTTCTACTAAAAATATCGTCAATGCCGCTAATTCGATCATTGCAAAGAACAAAAACCAGTTGGAAAAAGTGGTGTGGACGGCGAACGATGATGGACCGACCATAAAAGTACATCGAAGTATTACCGATGCCGAGGAAGGGCGCTTCGTAGCCGGATCCATCTGGGAAAACCGCATGCATAACCAACTGTCTAATGGACATTTTGCCGTCCTTTACCGAACCAATTCGCAATCCCGGGCCATAGAGGATGCCCTGCGAAAAAGGGATATTCCCTATCGCATTTATGGCGGACTTTCATTTTACCAACGCAAGGAAATCAAGGATGTGCTGTCTTATCTTCGTCTGGTGGTCAATCCCAAGGATGAGGAGGCCCTAAAAAGGATTATTAATTTTCCGGCTAGGGGAATCGGGCAGACGACCGTCGATAAATTGGTAGTAACCGCCAACCACTATGGGCGATCCATTTTTGAGGTCATGGAGAATTTAGATAAAATTGACCTAAAGATCAATTCAGGTACCAAATCAAAGCTTCAGGATTTTGTGACCATGATAAAAAGCTTCCAAATAATGAATCAAGGGGCCGATGCCTTTACCTTGGCCGAACATGTAGCCAAAAAAACCGGGATCTTGTTGGAGTTCAAAAAAGATGGTACGCCAGAAGGCATTGCCAAAATGGAGAATATCGAGGAATTATTAAACGGTATCAAGGATTTTGTAGAAGGACAAAAAGAACTGGCGGATACCACGGGCGATATTGGGGAATTCTTGGAGGACGTGGCCCTAGCCACCGATTTAGACAAGGATACAGGTGATGACGATCGAGTTGCGCTGATGACAATACATTTGGCAAAAGGTCTCGAATTCCCCTATGTATATATCGTAGGCATGGAAGAGGATTTATTCCCCTCGGCCATGAGTATGAATACGCGAAGCGAATTGGAAGAAGAGCGACGCTTGTTCTATGTTGCCCTGACAAGAGCGGAAAAGCAGGCCTATTTGACCTATACGCAAAATCGCTATCGATGGGGTAAATTGATCGATGCCGAACCCAGTAGGTTCTTGGAGGAAATTGATGAACAATATATAGAAAATTTGACCCCGGTCGAAAATTCATATCGTTACAAACCCCTAATCGATTCTGATATTTTCGGGGATGTCGATAAAAGCAAATTACGCCAGAACAAGCCGGCAAACGGAACGCCCCCGAGCATAACAAGACCCAATGAGAGCCAAGTGCGAAGACTGCGAAAACTAAAACCCGAACTGGCCCGGCCGATTGGCAATACGAACACTGTCGACCCAAATCTGGAAGAGGGGTCACTGGTGAATCATACGCGATTTGGCAGGGGCAAAGTCTTAAAGATCGAAGGAATCGGCAATGACAAAAAGGCCGAAATACATTTCGATAATGGTGACATTAAAAAACTGCTGTTGCGATTTGCAAAGTTGGAAGTGCTTTCCTAATCCAACTTGGTGCAATCTTATAAATTTGGTATAAATTGGGAATTTTTGTAAAATTATGATTGATTAAATGAATCACAGCATGGTAAAATTGGTTTCTGTCATATTTTTAATAATCGCATTTGTTGGATGCGGAAAGGATGAACCTCCTGCTATGGCTATCGTGACAGAGACAAGCGAGACGCCTCCGGAAGTGGTAGATGTGAACGACCCCACCTATTGGGACAATGCAGAACTGGTATGGAGCGATGAATTTGATGGAGATTCAGTTTCTACCGATAACTGGGTCTATGAAACCGGGGCGAGTGGATGGGGAAACAATGAACTGCAAAATTATACAAGTAGCGGCAATGCGGAAGTCGGGAACGGACTATTAAGTATCACCGCAAAGAAGGAAACAAGTGGAACGGCCAATTACTCGTCGGCACGCTTGAACAGTAAAAGATCCTTCACCTATGGTCGTATTGAATTTAGGGCAAAAATGCCCGATTTAAAAGGCAAAGGCATATGGCCTGCATTGTGGATGCTAGGTTCGAACATCCAGGTGGTCGGTTGGCCTTCCTGTGGTGAAATCGATATTATGGAATATGTTAGTTATATCCCCAATACAACCCATTTTTCAATTCATAGTACCGCTAACAACCATGTCAACGGGACACAGGTAACCTCGGGTCCACTTCCTCTCGAAACCATAGAGGAAGAATTCCATACCTATGGTTTTTTATGGACCAATAAATATTTGAAATTTTACTTGGATGACGTAGACAATATAAAATTGACCTTCGTTCGGCCCACCAATTCCAATTCGGACAATTGGCCATTTAGCCAACCCTTTTATTTTCTTATGAATATCGCCGTTGGTGGCAATTGGGGTGGGGCGGAAGGTGTTGATGATGCCATATTTCCCGCAGTGATGGAGGTTGATTATGTGCGTGTTTACCAAGTAAAATAGCCTAAACATTTAGTCGACGCGCCTTCTCCACGGGTTTATAATGAATTGTCTATAAATGGTGATTTGCCAAGGTAGATCGAATCGTTTAATTGTCTGAAAAGAAAGTTTGCCAATGCGGCGGCGCTTATTTTATCACCCGTACAATCCTCCAAGCCTTCCTGTATTTCACAACTGTCAATGGTCAATTCGATTAAAGCCTATGGTACCGTGGTCCATTGAAGATTACTTTCAGAGGGTAAACGATATCCATGTTACGGGGAGATTTAAAGATACGTAAACAAAATTGTATGTATTTTGCGGCACTGTAATCCAACATAAAATGATATGGCCCAATTTATTAAAATTTATCCTGAAAACCCCAATCCCAAAGAAATCAATAAGGTGGTAGAGATACTCAGAAAGGGAGGTTTGGCCATTTATCCAACCGATACGGTCTATGGTTTGGGGTGTGACATAACAAACACCAAAGCATTGGAAAAAATTGCCCGAATTAAGGGGATAAAACTCGACAAGGCCAACTGGTCTTTTATCTGTGCCGACTTGAGCAACCTCTCCGACTATGTGCGTCAGATCGATAGTCCAACTTTCAAGATCTTAAAGCGGGCGCTACCGGGGCCTTATACGTTCATTCTGCCCGGTAATAATAATCTTCCAAAAGAATTTAAGAAAAAAAGGACGGTCGGTATTCGTGTGCCGGATAATTCTATTGCAAAGGCCCTGGTCGTAGGTTTGGGGAATCCGATTATATCGACCTCAATACGTGATGAAGATGAATTACTGGAATATACCACAGATCCCGAATTGATCTTTGAAAAATGGGAAAATTTGGTCGATGTTGTGATCGATGGTGGTTATGGGGATAATATAGCTTCCACAATTATTGACCTATCCGGCGGGGAGCCTGTTGTGATGCGTGAAGGCAAGGGAAAATTGGATATTTTATAGGCGGGCGCTCAATTCTCATCCTCGATAGAAAGGTCTGGATTTGC
>JALHST010000172.1 GCA_022865355.1 Maribacter sp.
ACTTAAAATCGAATGGATGGAAGGGTATTCGTATGCCCATGAAATGGAAACCTGCATGTATGCCGGCGGGGAAAAACTTGACAATGGCAATTTGAAAGCTTGGAGCGAATATCCGGCGGAGGAATGGGGAAAAATGTCTTTATTCGCCATGAAACAGGATACGCGATTATTAGGGGAAAATATACTGCAAAAAGGGGTCGATAGTTTAAAGCAGGCCTTGGAAAAACATCAAATTGGACCAGAAGATATTACCTATTACTTACCGCACATCTCGTCCTATTATTTTAAGGAAGGTCTTTATAACGAATTGGAGCGTCAAGGGGTAAAAATGCCATGGGAAAAGTGGTTTTTAAATCTGGAAAAAGTAGGAAATGTGGGGGCTGCCTCGATTTTTTTTATGTTGGAAGAATTGATTCACTCAGGTTCCTTGAATAAAGGGGATACCCTATTATTACATGTTCCCGAAAGCGCTCGATTTTCCTATACATACGCTTATTTAACCGTATGTTAGATGAATTTGCTGGAAAATCACATAAGCGATCCAGAAGTTATCCAAAATTTGATACCGCAAAAACCACCTTTCATGATGGTGGACAAACTCATTTATTACTCCCAGGATAAGATAATATCGGGATTACGAATCAAGGAAGACAACCTGTTCGTTCAAAATAAGGTCATGGCTGCTTCGGGGATTATTGAAAACATGGCGCAGACCGTAGCCCTTCATACCGGTTATCACTATTTTCTAAAGAAAGAATCGGCACCTGTCGGATATATCGGTGCCATCAAAAAAGTGGAAATCGTTTCATTGCCTAAAATAGGTGAAGAGTTAATAACCACCGTTACTATATTGCATGATATTATGGGGGTGACCTTAGTGAATGCTATCGTTTCATGTGAAGGGAACCAAATTGCCACAAGTGAAATGAAAACGGTTTTGGCCAAGTGAATGAAAGAGCTCCGTATGAACATAGATATTAAGAACTTCCTCCCGCACAGGGCCCCTATGCTTATGGTCGACAACATTATCTCAATCGATGCCGTTTCGGTGACTGCTGAATTCAACATAGGAACAGACTGCATCTTCCTTGAAAACGAACAACTAACTGAAACAGGGCTTATCGAGAATGCCGCACAGGCCTGTTCGGCGATTGTAGGTCAAAGTTATTTTGAGGTCGATGATTTGGAGGGAAAAGGAAATAAGATAATCGGGTACATCAGCGCTATAAAAAAAGTGGAGATTCTTCAACTGCCTCGCGTAGACGAGACCCTAATAACGAAGGCCAAACTTATCTCCCGATACGATACCGACCAAATGAGCATCTGCACCATCGCAGGTTCCACTTTTAGAAATGATGAATTAATTGTAGATTGTACTTTGAATTTCTTGATCCATGAAATGCCATAGTTTTTTCGTTATTTCTCTCATGGGTTATTTCTTTTTGAGCAACCATTTATGACTTAATAATCAATCACCTTACTAAGTTCAAATGTTTTAAGTTCGAAGAAATCGGTGGCTACTTGAAAGTTGCCCTTTTCAACTAAATTCCAGACATATGAAAAAGGAAGAAGTACCACAGGACAAAAGCAATTTGGCATCGGCCAATTTTAGGGAACTTTGTTATGCTGTAGATGAGAATGGTGAATATATGACTGCGAACAGTACGGGTTGGGACCCAAAGACCATTGCTTTGGGCAATGCCATCAAGGAAATCGAAGAACGTGTGGCCAATGCCAAAAAGCGGGTGTTAGAAGGTAAGACGAGTCCCGTCGAATACTATATGGAACTCCATAAAATGGACATCCCCATTTTGGCCAGTTATGTGGGCATGTGGCAGTGGCGGGTAAAACGACATTTTAAACCTTCGGTCTTTAATAATTTAAGCCCGAATACTTTACAAAAATATGCGGATGTCTTTGAAGTGTCCGTTCAAGACCTTAGGAGTATTAAATGAAAAGATTCTGGAAATTCACGTCAAGAATCGAAACTCAATGAACTGTAAACGGTAATTCGCCCTTGGCCCTATTCACTTGTTTCAATACATCCCAGGAATTTTAAAAATTGAATAGTAGAACTAAAAAATATAATTTTTGAAAATAGATTTCACCCATAAACAATCGGCCCATTGCGAAAATGGCGTGGTTTCGAACCTCATGCGGTATCAGGGCTTTGAGGTCAGCGAACCCATGGTTTTCGGGATAGGTTCCGGACTTTTATTTAGTTATCTTCCCTTTTTGAAAGTCAATTATGCCCCGGTATTTACCTATCGAGCCATGCCCGGGTTTATTTTTAATCGATTTGCCAAAAGGGTCGGGGTGACGATGAAACGGGAGAAATTTAAAAATAAGATCACGGCCAAGGCCAAACTCGACGAAAACCTAGCCAAAAATAATCCCGTTGGTCTGCAAGTTGGGGTGTATAATCTTCCTTATTTCCCCGAAGAATACCGTTTTCATTTCAATGCCCATAATATGGTGGTCTATGGCAAAGATGGCGAAACTTATTTGATCAGCGATCCCGTAATGGAGCAGGTGACTACCCTGACCGAAAAAGAGCTTGATAAAGTGCGCTTTGCGAAAGGGGCGTTTGCCCCGAAAGGACACATGTATTATCCAATAGCTTTTCCCGAAACATTGGCCTTGGAAAAGGCCATTGTAAAGGGCATCAAACAGACCTGCCGGGATATGACCGCACCCGTGCCCATTGTGGGCGTGAGGGCCATGCGATGGGTCGCCAAGAACATACGTACATGGCCCGATACATTGGGAACAAAAAAAGCGAACCATTATCTGGGTCAAATCGTTCGTATGCAGGAGGAAATTGGAACCGGTGGTGGGGGCTTCCGATACATTTATGCGGCCTTTCTGCAAGAATCCGGAAAATTGTTGGATAACCAAAACTTACTGGAACTTTCGAAGGAAATGACACTTATTGGGGATCAATGGCGTGATTTCGCCGTTGATGCCTCCCGTATTTATAAGAACCGAAGTGGCCAAACCGATGCCTATAACAAAGTAGCCGACCAACTCGTAGCGCTCGCAGCCAAAGAAGAAATTTTCTTTAAAAAGTTAAAGAAAGTTATTTGAGGATATAATTAAATCTGCCCGTGGTCCGCGGGATGTAGCAAACAATGATTCAAATCGAACATCTTTCGAAAAAGTACAAGGGATCGGAACATTTCTCGGTATTTGAATTAGATTTGGTGATTGCCGAAGGTGAAATTTTCGGATTGTTGGGCCCGAATGGTGCGGGCAAGACCACCTTGATTTCAATGTTGAGTTCGTTGTTGAAACCTACTGCGGGTTCTTTTACGATTAATGGACTCTCTTTTCATGATAACGGAAACGATTTAAAACAAATTATAGGTGTCGTTCCCCAAGAATATGCCCTTTACCCTTCCTTAACGGCTTATGAAAACTTGGCCTATTTTGGCGCTATGTATGGCCTTCAAGGAGGTACATTGAAAGACGAAATTCTACGCCAGTTGTCTATTTTAGGCCTGGCAGACTTTGCCTATAAAAAAATCAGTACGTTTTCTGGGGGCATGAAACGACGCATAAACCTGATCGCCAGCATATTGCATCAACCAAAAATATTATTTCTTGACGAGCCTACGGTGGGGGTCGATGTACAATCAAAAAATGTGATCATCGACCATTTGAGGCAATTAAATACCTCGGGCACCACGATCATTTATACTTCACACTATCTGAATGAAGCCGAGCATTTTTGTAGTCGGGTCGGTATCATTGATCATGGGGTACTTATTTGCGAAGGGGTTCCTAAGATCCTTATCGAGCAGCAAGAAAATGCCCAAAACCTAGAAGAGGTTTTTTTAGAAAAAACAGGAAAAGCCTTGCGGGACTATGCATAAACTTTGGGCCTCTACATACAAGGAAATGGTGTTGCTCGTAAGAGATATCGGCGGTTTGGCCATCTTGTTCCTGATGCCGCTGCTGCTTTTGATCGTTATCACCTTGGTTCAGGATAGTACGTTCAAGTCGATTCAGCAAACCAAAATTCCAATCCTACTGGTTGATAACGATAAAGACAAGGTCTCTGCCAGCATTCTCGATAACTTAAAAGCCGCCACCACTTTTGACGTAGTCCTAAAAGATTCTGAAGACGAAATACGGGAATTGGTATTAAAAGGCAAATATCAGTTAGGCATTGTTATCCCTGAAAAGCTTTCATCCGATTTACAGGCAAAAGTACACGCCAACGTAGATGAGATCCTAGCTAAATTCGGACTGGATCAAGAGGCTGAAGCTGTGTCTCCCTATTCTAAATCGCCCCCGAAAGAAGTCAGGTTGTATTTTGACCCCGCTACACCGCAGTCATTCAAGAGTTCTGTTGAGAACGGTATTGATAAAATGATTTCCAAAATTGAATCCCAATCGATTTATAAGGCCTTCCAGGAACAATTGACCGAAGACGAATCTGAAGTGATTTTTGATACCAAGGGTTTTATTCGTTTTACTGAAATCATTCCCGGGGAAGGACCAAGGGATTTCTTGCCGAATTCGACACAACACAACGTACCGGCCTGGGCACTTTTTGCCATATTTTTTATTATCCTCCCGTTGTCGATCAATATGGTAAAGGAAAAAAATCAAGGAACATTTATACGATTGCGCACCCTCCCTGTCTCATATGCGACCGTATTGGGTGGAAAGAGTATCGTATTTGTAGTTGTATGCCTGATGCAATTTGCCCTCATGTTGCTAGTAGGCGTTTATCTTTTTCCCCTATTAGGACTTCCCAGATTGGATGTTTCGGGCAAACTGCCCTTATTGTTTTTAGTTGCCTTTTTTGCGGGCTTGGCAGCAGTAGGCCTAGGCTTACTCCTGGGAACCGTGGCGAAGTCCCAAGAGCAATCGGCCCCATTTGGCGCCACCTTGGTGGTCATCTTGGCCGCCTTGGGCGGTGTTTGGGTTCCCGTTTTCGTGATGCCTCGATTTATGCAGCTACTTTCAAATATATCCCCAATGAACTGGGGCCTCAACGCTTTCTATGATGTATTTTTGCGCAAGGTCGGTTTTGTGCAAATAGTTCCAGAACTCGGTCTCTTGTTGTTATTTTTTGTGTTAACCACCCTAGCGGCTATTGTCTATAATAAACGAAAAAATGCGGTCTAAAAATAAAAAAGAAATTAGCTTTACCAGTGAGATTCGTGTTCGTTTTGTTGAAACCGACCCGTTAGGAATTGTCTGGCATGGCAATTATATTCAATATTTTGAAGATGGTCGCGAGGCCTTTGGTCGGCATCATGGCATTTCGTACCTAGATCAAAAAGAGCATAATTTTTCTACCCCAATCGTAAAATCAAGTAGCGAACATAAACTGCCCTTACGCTATGGCGATGTGGCAACCGTAAAGACTATATATATAGATTCCCCTGCTGCCAAAATGATGTTTAAAT
>JALHST010000173.1 GCA_022865355.1 Maribacter sp.
AAAAAAAGAAGGCACGGGTTACTTTGGGCTTTAACAAAATCATGAACGCTGAAAGTTACCTTGCCGTATCGGCCAAATACAAGGGAGAAGAAGGATTTGAGCCCGCATCGGGTCTTGCCTTTGAAGTGTTCAATATTCTTGAATTTGATAGTTTGGTACATGTAGGCCAACTTACCACGAATGCCAAAGGGGAAGGAAAATTTATCTTTAACAACTTAACTTCAAAAAATGCCGATAGCACCGGCACGTATAACTATAGGGTATTGGTAACCGGCAATGACGAATTTTCAGATGTGGAAAAAAGTATCGCTTTTAAAGAGGCTGATATCACAACCGAATTATTGACCATGGACGACGGAATCAAAAACATCAAGGCCACATTGATCGACCTGCATTCAAATACCCCGATTAGCGATCAGCCGTTGCAGCTGCAGGTGAAAAGGTTATTCAAACCCCTTCGACTTGGGGAAGATATTGCCTTGACCGATGGGTCTGGTACGATTATTGTACCTATTGATTCTACCATTCCCGGCGTTGATGGCAATTTGACCCTTGAGGTCGTATTAAATGAAAGTGATGAATACGGAACGGTAAAAGCGAATATAACAGGTAAAATTGGGACTCCGTTTGTAAATCAATCGACCTTTGACGAAAGAACCATGTGGTCCCCGGGTACCAAGACGCCTATTTTTTTACTTTTTTCTTTTAATGGTGTAATGATCGGTATATGGCTTGTTATACTATTTTTAATATTTAATCTTGCTAAAATTTATAAATCCAAAAATTAAAATCAATATGAAAAATTCAGTAATCATTATCCTTTTGGGAATCGTTTCTTTAGGCTTTTACTCGTTTACCCATAGTTATCAGGATAAATGGATCGTCCCCGATGAATATAAAAACATGAAGAATCCAACGGACAAGACGGATAAAGAAAATTTGGCCATAGGAAAAACGTTATACAGTAAACACTGTCAATCGTGCCATGGTAAGGAAGGCTATGGCGATGGTCCTAAGGCGAAGGAACAAGAAGGGGATTTAGGCGATTTTTCCGCTGCGGAATGTCAAGTTCAATCCGATGGCGAAATGTTCTACAAGTCGACCTTTGGCAGAAATGACATGCCAGAATTCAAGAAAAAAATTCCAAATGACGAAGACCGATGGTTAGTGGTAAATTACGTAAGGACTCTCAAACAATAGAAAGCATTAATTTTTCGTTTTAGTAAAGGTTCCTGAAATAGAGTTTAGAGTTTAATCACTATCAATTTGTTATGGAAGAAAAATCACTGCGCTTTATTAGCATATCGCACAAAACGGCATCAGTTTCGCAACGTGAAATATATTACATATCGGATGAAGAAAAAATTAGGCTGGCAGCACTGGTTCGCCATACCTTTCCCGATATCGTGGGATTATTTCTATTGTCAACATGCAATAGGACAGAGATTTATTTTGAATCTACCACTACATCGAGCAAGACGTTTCGTGATTTTTTTATTGAGCTTAAGGCGATGCCAAGTAGCCGATCGCAGACCCGATTATTCACCGATGGCAATATCACTAAAGATACGGTAAGACATCTTTTGGAAGTTTCTTCAGGTCTGGCTTCCTCAGTTCTTGGGGATGCCGAAATTATTCATCAAGTTAAGAAAGCTTATCAATTTTCAATACACTCTAATTTGCAAGGTTCTATGCTCGAACGCGCAATGCAGACCGTATTTAGGGCACATAAGCGGATCAGTAATGAAACCCACTTTAGGGATGGAACGACATCGATTGCATACAAAGCCTTAAAAGTAGTTAGTGATACCTTTACCAAAGATGCCGCCAAATTCAAAAAGATCCTGTTTATAGGTACCGGTGATATTGTCATGCAGCTTTTAAAATATAATTTCAAATTTAATTTTGAATCTATTTACATAGCCAATCGCACGGAAGAAAGAGCTATTAAGGTAAGTTTGGAGCACCATTGTAAAACCTATGAGTGGCGTAAAGTGCTAAACAACGATTTTGAAGATTTCGATGTTATTATAAGTGCTGTGAGTAACCGTCATCACTTAATAAAAAAAATAAAGTCGTCCTCCCAAAAAATTGTAGTAATCGATTTGGCACTTCCAAGTAACATAAATTATAAGTTGGCGCAGGATAAACAGATAATATTCCATGATTTAGATACCATTTCTGTTGAAATGGAAGATACCAAAGAAAAAAGATTGGCAGCCATTGGTAAAGTGGACACCATTGTCCTGGAGGAAGCCCAGGCCTATAATGAATGGCTTCAAACAGCGGATTTAAGGTCGTTTTTAGCCGAATACAAAACGATAGTGAATCACAAAGTAATTCGCTATTTTGAAACCGAATCAGAAGAATATAACTTTCAAATGGTTAAGACGATCACAGACCGTGTTATGAGAAAATTTAGGAAACAAACTGCGTTTCCGACGCCTTTGGAAGAAATTGATGCATTAATTGCCGAACAGGCCGTTCAAACTTTATCTTGACTTTCCTTTAGAACGAATAGCAGTTTATTTTTTCTTCCGCAGTAAAAGCAGAAGTTGCCTTTTAGCTTTGAAGGCTATTCTTAAACACTTGTTGTTTTTATAAGTAAAACACACAATTACGGGAAAGTTTATCATGTTATCCGTTATAAACGGAAGCTAATCAACACTTTATATTTTTACCAAATTAAAGAATGACCCATGTACCAAGATAAAAAATCCGAACATACCCTTACGTTGTCAAAAAGAGAAATGAAAGATTACGGTTATAAGGTAATAGATATCGTTGTTGAACATTTTGCGACACAGCATTCAAAAAAACCGGTTTCGTCAGGCACACGAAAGGAAATGGATACGATATTTCAGGAAGACATTCCAGAAAAGGCGACTGCAGCAAACGAAGTGCTTGCCCATGTCGTTGAAAAGGTCCTGCAACAAAGCAATTTTTTATCCCACCCTAAATCATTCGGTTTTGTTCCAGGTCCAAGTAATTATATAAGTGTAATGGCCGATACGCTTGCTACGGGTTTTAATATTTTTTCTGGGGGCTGGGCTGCTTCCCCGGCTGCATCGGAATTAGAAATAGTTACCATCAATTGGCTCCTAAAACTTTTTAGATTCCCAACAAAAAAAGGAGGGGGAATTTTCACAAGTGGGGGTTCTATAGCAAACCTTACCGCTTTGGTCGCTGCGCGAAGACATAAATGCGGAGATGACTTTTCAAAGGCCATAATTTATATGTCAGACCAAACCCATTCCTCAAATATCAAGGCCATTAGAATAATTGGCTTTAAAAGGAATCAAGTTCGAATTATTCCAACAGATATGGATTTCAAAATATCTTTGAACAAGTTAAAAAGTAACATCGCCAAAGATCGTTTGAATGGGAATTTTCCTTTTTGCATAATAGCATCTGCAGGCACTACGAATACCGGAACAGTAGATCCTCTTGAGGAGATATCAAAGATTTGTAAAGTTGAAAAAATGTGGTTTCACGTTGATGGGGCCTATGGGGCAGCGGCAATCTTATCAAAAAATGGAAGTCAAATCCTAAATGGAATTCAATATGCAGACTCATTGACCATGGATCCACATAAATGGCTTTTCCAACCGTATGAAATGGGATGCCTGTTGGTGCGAAACCACAAATGGCTAAGCAATGCTTTTAGTGAAAAACCTGAATATTTAAGGGCATTTGAGGGCAACGAATCAGAAATTAATTTCTATGATCACGGTTTACAGTTAACACGACACTTTAGAGCGCTAAAACTATATATGTCATTAAAAATTTTTGGTTTGAATTCTTTTAAAAAAGCGATTGACTACAGCATAGAACTAACTGAGGAAGTAGAACAACTGTTACGGGAAAGTCCTAATATCGAAGTTATCTCATCGGCATCTTTAGCAATCATCAATTTTAGGTATAATCCTATTCATTTAAAGCTTTCCGAAAAAAAGTTGGACGCCCTTAATCAGGAAATTTCCAAACAAATTGTTGCTTCGAGAGAAGCCTTATTGGTTACCACGATATTATTGGGGCAGGTGGTGCTTAGAATGTGCCTCATAAACCCAAGAACTACCTTAAAAGACGTAAAAGACACGCTATCCTTGTGTCATTCATATGCCCAGGAAATTTTAAAGTGAGAATTTCTGAATTTACCAATTTGATTTAAATGAGCACGTCCCTTGCACACTTTGATATACATAGATCGGCAACCACATCATGACAAGATAAACTGATAGTAACAATGGACCGAAGGTGATAGCCTTTCTGACTGCCACAAAAACGTATGCTCCTGAAGAATCAATGCTTATTATGCCGGGTATTGGCAGTCAGGACCGATATTTCTGGGTTGTTCGCAAGTATAATCCAAAATAGGAAGTTTGTGCGTTCGTTCACTTGTACGACTTTTTATGAAATAACTGAAAATTTCCGTTTTTTCCAGTAAGCCGCACTGCTGATCAAGATGATAATGGCCACCACGATATATACCCAGGTTGGGATGGGTACTGGGTCTCCCGTAGCATAGGAATGAAGTCCGGATAGATAGTAATTTACCCCATAATAGGTCATTAACACGGTCGCCAATCCGAAAATAGTAGCCAAATTATACGCGTAAAGGCCGTTTAGCTTGGGGATTATTCGCATATGCAAAATAAAGGCATAGACGAGAATGGTAACCAATGCCCAAGTTTCCTTGGCATCCCATCCCCAATATCGGCCCCAGGATTCATTGGCCCAAACACCACCCAAATACGTTCCGATACTAACCATAAAAAGACCACCTATCAATGTTATTTCACTGATATACGACATTTCCTGAATTATCCTTTTAATCCGGGTCTTATTCGATTCGTTCAGGAATATCATCAAAATGAGATTGATCAGACCGATGATGGCGCCCAGCATCAAAAAACCATAGCTCCCAGCCTCAAGCGATACATGAATGGTCAACCAATAAGATTTTAAGACCGGAACCAGTGGTGTTATTTCAGGATCGAGGAAACTTAAGGTGGCTACAAAGAGTATGGTCGCAGCCAACACCATGGTCGCCGCAAGTCCGCCAAAAGATTTTCTTGTAAAGAGTATCCCTGCCAAGGTAGAGGTCCATGCGATATAGATCATCGATTCATAGCCGTTACTCCAAGGGGCCCTTCCCGAAACGTACCAGCGAAGGCCCAGCCCAATGGTGTGCATGGCAAAGCCAAAAACGACCAACGAAAACAAAATCAAATAGGGCCACTTTAAATTTACATCCGGTTTAAAAACCGAAAGAAACAAAAAGAATAAGAGGGCCAAGCCCAAGAAGATATACAGTATGGCCAAATCGGTGAACACATTGAGCTTGTTCAGGACGATTTCGGCATTGATCTTTGATTGCGACGGCATAATATCGCCACCATTTTTTATCTGATAGGCTTTTAACTCCTCCAAGAGATGGTCGGCCTGTGTAAAATTGTTCGTGCGCATCCCCTCCTGAAGGGCCGTCGTATAGCCGCTAAAAAATTTATCGGCCACACCGTCGTCATGTTCATGGCCATCATCGGCGCCATGATTGTGAGTTGCGTTTGAAACCCACGTATTGGTAGGATCACCGGGATTGGGAATGATCTTCAGCAAGGTGCCTGAAAAGGCCATGCTCAAAATGTTCACCCTTTCATCTATTTTCAATAATTCCTTTTCATAAACGCCCTGATCGATCGGCTCTAGGCTATAAATACGACGCATCTCATCGCGCAACTTATACTCGCCATTCGTATTGAAAAAATCTTTATAGGCCGCATAGTCAACCCCAACGCTCAACTTTTTTTGAACGTCCTTATGTTTCCCTAATTTTATGATCGGGACAGCATACCACTCTTGCTTATCGACCATAAGGCTTAAAAGAATTTGATCCGCCGAGAGGCCATACAGGCTTTCTTTTCTGGCTAATTTTCGCATTATCTCCCGAGATAAGGTATGAACGGGTTTCATTCTTCCCTTAAAATCCTGCACCACCAACCTACTGAATTCGCTAGCGTGTTCCTTGCTTACCGCATGTTTGATAAAGGCATCGTCCTTGACATCCTGAGCCATTGAAAAAAACGAGATGAATAGAATGAAAACAAAGGTCGTCCCCTTTTCACGCAATTTCTTTATCTTTTGAGTTACCTGATAAAATCGAGTCTGTTTACTGAATAAGGTCCATATCATGCCAATCGTCAATAGGGCATATCCTAAATAAGAAATCCAAGTTCCCCAAAAGTCATTGTTCACACTTAAATACGTTCCCTTTTCATCTTTGTCAAAAGAGGATTGAAAAAATCGGTATCCATCATAATCCAGGATATTGTTCATGAAGATGCGATAATCCATTTTTACATCCTTACTTTCATCGACCAAAGTCACCTCACTTGCATACGAGGAGGCACTGTTGGTCCCCGGGTATTTATCCATGATAAACTTGTTCAGTTTTATAAAAAACGGAACGGTTACTTCCTTTGAGCCATAGGCTACCGAAAAATCCAAGTCGTCAAATTTCAACGATTCAGGCCTGCCGGGCATTCCTCGACTCCCGGAGACCAAGGCTTCCTTGGTAGTTCCATTAACCGACACCTCTAGCGACAAGGCCGTGAGGCTTTCATTTTTCACCTTTGGACTTTCGGACTCGATCCGAACCGCGCCATTTTTATTAAAATTTGGAAAAACCACATTGTTCACTCCATCAGAATATAAAGAACGTAACAAAAGCGGTCGATATTGGTCTGATGGATAGATGGTATCCTTCGTTTGGGTCGCCATAACGGTTTGGGTCCAGGTACGGTTCGAATTGAACAATATTGAATCATTTCTATAAATAATATTGATCGCGTCGGGCAATTGCGTTTCCTTGAAATTATAAATCAAACCTCTAATTTGTTTGGTCTGGCCTTCATTGATAAAATATTCTTCCCTGCCATTGGCTCCGGCAACCACAATTTGCAAAGTTGGTTTGCCTTCCAAACTTTCCCCGAGTATTTCTTTGGGATTGGGTATAAACTCCTTTGTTTTAACCGCTATCAAATCGTTGCCGATCAAATAGGAACGCTGCCAATTATTGTTTCCTAAGGAAGCAAAAAGTACTGGCTCATCAAACGAAAAAGTCTGATCATTCTTGGTTACCGTAAATTGTAAATAAGAGTTCGATGATAGAAAACTATTGGCGGTGTCATTTTCACGGATATGCATAATCCCTTCAAAACCAAAATAGCGCGTAACGCCCGCCCCAATCAAAATAATGATGATCGCCCCGTGGAAAAGGAGCAGCGACCATTTCTTTTGTGGAATCATACGAAACCTAAAAATATTGACCAGAATCGTAATCCCAAAAAAGATTAGCAATAGCTCGAACCACCACGATTTGAAAATTACTTTTTGGGCCGCGCTGGTTCCGAAATCATTTTCAATAAAAGTGGCAATACCAATCGCTGCGGCGAATATCAATAAATAAATACCGGCGGCTCTTGTATTAAATAATGGTTGTGAAAATAGGTTGATTCTGAATAGTATTTCCTTGGTCTTAGGTAGTAAACGCTTCATTACAAGTTTTCTGGGGACAGTCAAATATACATTAAATTTTCAATTTTTACGTGAAGATCGACAACGGGTTCGACATTCAAAAAATTTAATTCGATATATTTAAGGCAGAATCTTATCTATGATACCTAACGCGCATTGGGCCATCTTTAGTATCAATTCTTCTCATAAAAGTGAATTTATCAATGCACTATTAAACGGGAATGCCTATCCCGTATTTAGACACCTTCACGATTTACAAGGCGCACTATTCTCGAAAATGGCCCTCGATACACATTTAGAGGAGGAAGACCGGCACGACTCAAAAGTGCTTACCGATACCTCGTCTCAAAAATTGCGGTCGATGTCAAGTGGCGAGCAGAAAAAAGCACTCCTAAACTTTCTACTGAAAACGAAACCCGATTTTTTGATTCTCGACAATCCTTTTGACAACTTGGACAGCGATGCACAGGCGGACTTAAGGAAAACCCTTAAAGACATTGCGGAATCTACCATTTTGATCCAACTAATTAGCCGAAAAGTGGATGTACTTCCATTTATTGCCCATTTCGCCGAATTAAAAGAAACCGAATTACGTATTCTTAAGGATGCCCATTTTCGGCCACATGTTCAATTCCAAGAAAAACGGCCCGTACCGGAACCTATTCAAAAAATAGATTTTCCTGGCAATTCCTTAATTCAACTTAAAAATATTTCAGTAGCCTATGGTCCCAAACGCGTTTTAAAAAATATCAATTGGACGATACGAAAAGGCGATTTTTGGCAACTAGTCGGCAAAAATGGCAGTGGTAAAACTACCATCCTTTCGATGATCACAGGCGATAATCCCAAAGGGTACGGTCAAAAACTTTTCATCTTCGGGCAGCAGAAAGGAAGCGGCGAGAGCATCTGGGATATCAAAAAAAAAAATTGGTTATTTCACACCGGCCATGACCGACAAATTCACAGGATACCATACGGTTGAACACATGCTTATTTCTGGCTTGTTCGATTCGGTAGGCCTCTATATTAAACCATCGGAAGCCCAGTTGCGATTGGCGAAAGAATGGTTGTTATTGATTGGGTTGTGGGAATTCAAAGATACGCTGTTCAGTGATTTGACCCTCGGACAACAGCGGTTGGTAATGACCACCAGGGCCATGGTGAAACATCCTTTACTCCTTATTCTTGACGAACCCACCGCAGGACTGGATGACGCCTCTGCTGGGCTGGTGGTTGCTTTGGTCAACAAAATTGCAGCGGAAAGTGAAACGGCCATCCTCTTTGTATCCCACCGAAAAGAACCTGGTTTACATCCAAATTTTGTTTTTGAACTAAAAATGTCCAAAACAGGCTCTACGGGGCACGTTTGGGATGATTCACCCCAGTGAATAATTTAACAATTTGTGTTAGAGGAGTTTAATTTGAAAACACATAATTACCCTTTATATAGTAAATTTGTTAAAAAAATTGCGAAATGTCCGTACAACTTAATTATCAAGTTTTTAGGGAGTACATTCGGATTGAATTAAAAGGAAAACGAAGCGAGCAAAATCAACTGGAAGAGGGGATTGGTATGTGGAAGGAAATCGCAGGAATATGCAAGAAGGAAGGTAGAAGGCGCATATTAACTATTTCAAATATTGAGGGGCGATTGTCATTGGGATCTTCTTTTAAGCTTACCGACTCCTTGGATGCCATCGGATGGAAATTCGATTATAAGATCGCCGGGGTCGCCACCGATGATATTTTATTCATGAGCCTTATGATGTTGGAAACCATTATGGTGAATAATGGATACGAGTGCAAAATGTTCAAAAGTGAACGACAGGCCAAAAAATGGCTATTGCATACCTAAGAATATAAATAAAAAAGGCCGTCACTTGACGGCCTTTTTTATTGTGATTGAATCTTATGATTTTCCTAACTTAACGTCCTTCTTCAAGAAATCATACATTACCGGAGTTGCAATGAACAGGGAGGAATAGGTTCCTACGACGATACCCACGATCATCGCAAACATAAAACCTCGTAAAGATTCCCCGCCAAAAATGAAGATGGAGATCAATACGACTAAGGTTGTTGAGGAGGTGTTTAAAGTCCTTCCTAAGGTACTGTTCAAGGCAGAGTTGGTGTTTTCTCCCCCTTTCCAGCCTTTTTCGGCTATTATTTCACGAATACGGTCGAACACGATTACGGTATCATTTAAGGAGTATCCTATTACCGTCAGAATCGCCGCTACGAATGCTTGATCGATTTCCATGTTAAAAGGCATAATTTTTCCAAACAGGGAGAAGACCCCTAATACCACCATTACATCATGAAAAACAGCTACTACGGCGCCTAATGAAAATTGCCATTTGCGGAAACGAAATAAAATATAAAGGAAAACCACCGCCAAGGACCCGATAAGGGCCAAGAAGGCATTTTTCTTTATATCATCGGCTATGGTAGGACCTACCTTTCGATATTTCATAACGCCCACATTGTCATTGGCGCCGCCCGGAATAAATTCCTGGTAGGTAGTACCGTCAGGCATATATTTTTGCAAGGTGGTGTATAATTTTTCCAAGATTTCGTCATCCACTTCGGTACCCTCGACATCTACTTTATAATTGGTGGTTACCATAATTTGGTTGGCGTCACCAAGCGTCTTAGCGCTTGCACTCCCTAAAACTTTGGTAAGGTCGGCGGTAATTTCGGATGGATTCACCGGGTCGACAAAGCGAATCTGATAATTTCTACCCCCCACAAAATCGACCCCCTGTTGTAGCCCTGGGCCAAAAAACAATGACCAAAGACCGATAAGGACTAAGGTACTCGAGGCAACATAGGCTATTTTTCGTTTTGATAGGAAATCGAAATTAGCGCCTGTGAATAGGTTTTTGGTCAGTGCAGTGCTAAAGTCCAATCTTCGTTCACGGGCACTAAGATACCAGTCAATAAGTAATCGCGTAATAAAAATCGCGGTAAACAACGACGTAAGGATACCGATCAATAGGGTGGTTGCAAAACCTTTGATGGGTCCTGAACCGAAAAGGAACAAAATCAGAGCGGTCAGACCGGTCGTTATGTTGGCATCCAAAATCGAGGATAGGGCATTATCAAAGCCATCGGCCACCGCCTGGCGCTTTCCTTTACCTTTCGCCATTTCTTCCTTGATACGCTCATAAATGATCACGTTGGCATCGACCGACATCCCGAGGGTTAATACGATACCCGCGATCCCGGGTAAAGTCAAGACCGCATTTAAGCTGACCAAAACCCCGAAAATCAATAAAATATTGAGCAATAGGGCAATATCGGCAAAGACCCCTGCCCTGCCATAATAAAATATCATCCATACTAATACGATCATCATCGCGATCATAAAGGAATTGAAGCCACTATTGATGGCTTCCTGGCCCAAGGAAGGCCCCACCACAAATGAATCAATAATCTCCGCGGAAGCAGGTAATTTACCGGCCCTGAGCACATTGGCGATATCCTTGGTTTCGTTAATTGTGAATTTTCCTGTAATTTCAGAGCGCCCTCCTGAAATAGGCCCTGACGAAACCCCAGGCGCCGTATATACCTTATTGTCCAAGACAATAGCGATTCCTGTTTGGTTCGTATAGGCATCCCCCGTTAATTTTTCCCATTCTTTGGCACCCTTGGTGTTCATGGTCATCGAAACGGCGGGCTTCCCGAATTGATCAAAATCGTCCCGCGCATCACTAACGACATCCCCGCTAATTCTAGGGGTTGCCTCCCGATTCGATTTTAAGGCATATAAATCTACCACCTCGGTTTCAGGGGTGGAAGGTCGTTCCCAAACGAATTTGGTAAATTGAATGTCAGTGGGTAATAATCTGCGAATTTCCGGCATTCTAAGGTACTCGCCAACTTTGGCCGTATCTTTGATAGCAGCCCTGAACATGGCATTGCTGCCAGGATTCGCCGGTAATAATAGATCGAATAACGGATTCACCTGACCGGCCATGTCCAAGGAATCTGAGGCTACATCAGACAAAAGGGAATCTATTTCAGATTCTTCCTTTTTTGGTTGTTCCACTTTTGTGGTATCGACCATAGACTTCAAACGCTCATTGGCGGCTACAATAAACGTACTAAAACTTTGATTGCTTTGTGGGTAGGTTTCCCAAAATTCAAGTTGCGCGGTACTCGATAATAGGTCTTGCGCACGCGCAATATCACGGGCCCCGGGGAGTTCGACCAAGATTCTGCCAGAGCTACCTTCTCTTTGAATATTCGGTTGGGTTACGCCAAAACCATCGATACGCTCCCGCAATACCTCAAAAGCCGAAGATATTGATTCATCGATCTTTCTGCGGATAATGGGCTTTACCTCGTCATCGCTCATTTGAAAGTTTACGGCATCGCTCAGACCTTTATTGGCAAAAATATCGGGTGAGGCCAATTTGGTATCCCCTTTAATTTTATCGAACGCCTCGAAGAATAAATTAATATAGGTGTCATCGCTACTTTTTGAAGCGGTGTCGGCGTCGGCCAAAGCTTTGTTGAATATCGGATTTTTGGTATTGTTGGCCAGACCCTTCAAAATATCCTTAACGGAAATCTGTAAGGTAACATTGATACCTCCTTTCAGGTCAAGACCCTTGTTTAATTCCTTTTTCTTGGCCTCGTTAAAATCGGTGAAGCCTAGTATGGAATTGCTTCCGATAGAATCAAGGTAACTGGCCTCAAGTGCCTCACGTTTGGCTACATAGTCATTTTCAGAGTCGGAAATACGACTAGCTGCAAAAACCTTTGCCTCCTTTTCAACCTTACTGGCAATAAAAGTGTAAGAGAGTTGATAGATACTTACGAGTCCGAATAAAAGGGCAAAAAGCTTTACAAGTCCTTTATTTTGCATGGGTTAGATATATTTTAGCAGTGCATTTCTTAAATGCGTGCAAATATATGATTTACCCTAGGAATTGACAATATATATTTAGTAGTAATTGAAAAAACGAAAGACACGCCGATATTACGGGGTGTCTTTCCATAAAATTCAGAACTTTCGCTAGAGCGTCAGTAGATTGTTTGTATTGGTAACACCGATCGCACTTTCCTTCATTTTCGTTTTTTCGGCACTACTAAGCGGTATATCAATGATTTTTTCAATACCATTTTTTCCTAAAATCACAGGAACACCTATGCATATGTCGTTTAGACCATATTCACCTTCCAAAAAAGTGGAACAGGGAAATAACTTCCTTTGATCGCAGGCGATGGCTTGCACCAAGGCCGAGACTGCGGCGCCTGGGGCATACCAAGCACTGGTGCCCAGTAATTTGGTCAAGGTAGCCCCACCGACTTTAGTGTCTTCCGAGACTTGCTCCAACCGGTCGGATGATAAAAACTCGGATACCTTGATACTATTTCTTGTCGCATGGGATATCAAAGGAACCATCCCGGTATCACTGTGACCCCCGATTACCATGCCGTCGACATCAGATATCGGGGCACCTAAGGCTTCTGCCAAACGATATTTAAAACGGGCGCTATCAAGGGCACCTCCCATTCCAATAATCTTATTCTTTGGCAATCCGGTAGTTTTGTGCACCAAATACGTCATGGTATCCATCGGGTTACTCACGACGATCAAGGTTACCTTGGGGGAATGCTTTATTAAATTAGAAGATACGGTTTTCACAATACCCGCATTGATACCTATCAATTCTTCACGCGTCATACCGGGCTTTCTTGGAATACCCGACGTAATCACCGCGATATCACTCCCTGCGGTCTGCGTGTAATCATTGGTAACCCCAGTGATTTTAGTATCGAAACCGTTTAACGAGGCACATTGCATCAAATCCATGGCCTTGCCTTCGGCATAGCCTTCCTTGATATCTAGTAATACCACTTCAGATGCAAAATTTTTGATGGCAATGTACTCGGCACAGCTCGCACCTACGGCACCTGCCCCTACGACGGTAATTTTCATATTTGAGTTTTTAGGTTAACTTTTACTGGTTCAAAAATACAGAAATTAACAGATAAATTCGTCTGAAAAACACTTTTATATCGACGCGGATCCCGAAATAATTTTGGGCAATACCAAGGTACTTGTTAAAAAAAGAAGCCGTTCAACGAAGAAAAATAAAATTAGCGGTCGTATGTCGATTTTTAGCAATACGGACCTAGCTATGTGCGTTAAATTTTTAGTAAACCCCGAATCAAAAAAACCTACCAGATGAAAAAACTCTTTTCATTCGTTGCGCTCGTCTGCATTATTTTTGTCAGCAATTGCTCCCGTATACCTGAAAACAATGATCCCGTTATCGGTGTTTGGACCCGATTGGAATTACAAACTGTTAATGATACTGAAAAACATACCATTCGAAATGAATGGATATTCAATGACGCCTATCTCGGCCGATTCCACCGGATCGAAGATGGAAAGATCGTAATAAAGACCGATTTCAGATGGAAACTTGAAGATGGCAAATATAGCATTTCCTATCCCGGCATAGACCGCCCGACCGATGTTGTTATCCTAAAGGCGGCCCCTGAATGGTCGCTTTTAGAACGCATAGATGGTTTTCAACTGGCCGTTAGGGAATAGCCTGGTCCTATAAATTCATTATTTCATGTAAATGGGATTTAGACAATGTAATCATTGCATAAATCAAAAAATGCGCCGCCCCCTAGCGGCGCTTTTTTAATCGGCCTAACCCTTGGAACCTAGTCAAAAGCAAAACCCGTAGAAACCCTAAATGCGAATGCATAAAGAACCATAAAATAAGTTGCCAGACAAAAGATTGAAAATGCCCTAAAATAATTCTTTACAGCTTTGGTGCCTAAGTCCTTGAAAGCTTCTAAATAAATTTCTTTGATCAATACTAAATTTTTCATGTTATTGGGATTTGGGATTAATGATTCTGCTTATTGCACTCGAAGTATATACATCAATTTTTTTTGTTAATTCGGTGCTCGGGTACAAGTAGGAATATTCATACGAAATATTTGATTTTTTCGATGAACTGTATCATTAATGAGATGAAATGTACAAAAGACATAAAAGAAATGCGATTATCGGCTGATTTTATCGATGAAGCGAATATAGCAAAATGGCGGTTTTCGACCCAGTCTGCAATTCTGCACCAAGGCCGATCTACCTACAAAGCCATGCTGTCGTCCTATCCGGACTTCGAGACTGGGAACCGAAGATTATTACTTTACCATGTAATAAATTTAGGAGTATAACTGCCCATTAAATGATAAGCATAGAGGAACATACAGTAGCTATTGGATACTCTTAAACACAAGGTATGCAAAAATCCGATGGTACCATCGGGTCTATTAATAGGTATTCGATAAAATCGATTAGCGAAAGCCAAAATTAAGCCCTACAAACAGACTGTTGAAGTCGGCCACGGTATAATCGGCATTCAACCTAAAGAAACCGAGTTTTAATTTCGCACCAATGTTTGCTCGTATACCCTTCACTGCCTTGGCAATCGAAAATGGATCGGTATAGGATTGTTGAAATGGCCCGGATTGTACCTGATAGGTTCCTAAAATATCGGTAGTCGAGTTCCCGGTCAAGTAACCGAGCCCACCATAAAAGTTGATAATGGGTAATTTCGTAGATACCACGGCTTGGAACACCCACGTATTCATCACCACATCTATTCGTTGATTCTCGCCGGCGACCACATTGGTATTCGTAAAATCATAGGTGCCATCAAGATGCGTATAGCCGATGAGGCCCGATATGCTCACGGGGAATAATTTTTCGGCGGGCAGATATTGCGTAAATTCATGTTGCACCCCAAAACCATAGAGGCCTATCGCGACCTCGTTGGTGTTAATTTTTGGCAAGAACCTTGCTTTCACTTCGGTTCCCTTAGAAATTCCCACCGCCACTTGTATAAAGGCTGATGGAACAAAATTGATATTTTCGGAGGCCAAACCTGTCGGAAGTTCAAAATCTACCCGCTGTGTGACCCCGGGAGCTATTTCTGACTCGACATAGGCATTTATTCCCTGAAGATCACCTAGGGCGGTAGAGACCACTTTGGAAGCACTGCCATCATCGAACTTTAAATTTTCGTATTCGG
>JALHST010000174.1 GCA_022865355.1 Maribacter sp.
AAACACCGTATCGGCGGTCGCCCTGATTATTTTTTCTTGCAAAATAAATTCTTCAGGGGTTCCGATCAAGGGAACCATAATCTCCGGAATGGCCTCTATACCCTTCTCCTTTAAGTTTAAGGCGGCCTCAATAATAGCCCGGGTCTGCATTTCGGTGATTTCAGGGTAGGTATTGCCCAATCTACAACCTCGATGACCCAGCATCGGATTGAACTCCTCTAAATCGGCCACTTTATTTTTAACGGCCTGTAGCGATATGTGCATTTCGTCGGCAAGATCTTTTTGTTGTGCCAATTGATGGGGAACAAACTCATGTAATGGGGGGTCTAACAAGCGTATGGTTACCGGGAGACCGTTCATAGCCTCAAAAATACCTTCAAAATCACTTCGCTGCATGGGCAGCAAATCTTCCAATGCCCGTTTTCTCCCTTTAACGGTATCGGCCAATATCATTTCGCGCATCGCTTTGATCCGGTCAACCTCAAAGAACATATGTTCGGTTCTTGTCAATCCGATGCCCTTTGCACCAAAATTACGTGCTGCCTTGGCATCTTTCGGGGTATCGGCATTCGTCCGTACCTTCATAGTAGCATAGGTGTCGGCTAAATCCATAATTTCGGCAAATTCCCCACTTAAGGTAGGCTCTACGGTTGCCACCTTTCCTTCGATAATGTTACCCGTTGAACCATTCAAGGAAATCCAGTCCCCTTCATGATATTCTTTATTATCAACTGTTAGGGTACGGGCCTTGTAGTTAATTTTTAAGGCCCCTGCACCAGAAATACAACATTTTCCCATCCCCCTTGCAACAACGGCCGCATGTGAAGTCATACCTCCTCGGGCCGTTAAAATTCCCCTAGCGACGTTCATGCCCTCCAAATCTTCGGGAGAGGTTTCGATGCGCGTTAAGATTGAATATTTATATTTAAAGGCCTCATCGGCAAAGAACACGATTTGACCTGTTGCCGCTCCAGGCGAAGCCGGCAGGCCTTGCGCAATTACATGCGCCCTTTTTAATGCCTGGGGATCAAAGACGGGGTGCAATAATTCATCCAATTTATTAGGTTCAATACGAAGTAGGGCTTCTTTATCATCAATCATACCTTCCTTCCACAGATCGACGGCGATTTTCACCATGGCCGACCCCGTTCTTTTTCCATTTCTGGTTTGAAGCATCCAAAGTTTACCCTTTTGAATGGTAAATTCCATGTCCTGCATATCCCGATAGTGCTCTTCAATCTTTTTCTGATAGGCGTTCAATTCGGCATATATCGAGGGCATTAGCTCTTCGAGGGAGGGATAGTTTTGCAATCGATTTTTTTCTTCAACTTTTGCCAATTCAGCCCATCGTTTAGAACCCTCTTTGGTTATTTGTTGGGGGGTTCTAACTCCTGAAACCACATCTTCGCCTTGTGCATCGATCAGATATTCCCCATTAAAAATTTTTTCCCCGGTACCTGCGTCCCGGCTAAAGCACACTCCGGTGCCCGAGTCGGCTCCCATATTGCCATACACCATGGCTTGCACGTTGACCGCGGTACCCCAATCTGATGGATATCCATGCATCTTTCTGTAATACAACGCCCTATTGCCGTTCCAACTGTCAAAAACAGCAATCACCGCCCCCCAAAGTTGATCCCAGGGATCCGTGGGAAAGTCATGTCCGGTGCGATTCGAAACGGCTTCCTTAAATTCAGAAACCAATTGTTTGAGATCTTCGACCGTATATTCGGTGTCCAATTGAATATTTCGTTTCTCCTTAAGGTTTTCCATGATTTCCTGAAATGGATCTATATCCTCTTTGGTGGCCGGTTTCATTCCCAACACGACCCCACCGTACATTTGAATAAACCGACGATACGAATCCCAGGCAAATCGCTCATTATGGGTTCTTTTGGCTAATGCCACAACGACTGTATCATTTAAACCCAAATTCAAAACGGTATCCATCATCCCGGGCATAGAAACCCTTGCGCCAGATCGGACCGATAGTAGCATGGGTTCATTGGCATCCCCAAATTTTGCACCCATGACACTTTCGACCCATGACACTGATTTTTCCACTTCGGTCTTGATCAAGGCGAGGGCCGCCTCATGCCCTAAGAGATTATATTCGGTGCATGCCTCGGTCGTGATGGTAAACCCGGGGGGTACGGGGATGCCAATCCTGCTCATTTCGGCCAGATTGGCACCTTTGCCTCCTAGGAGATTTTTTAATGTACTATTTCCATCGGCAGTTTTATTGCCGAATCTGTATACTCTCTTTTTAACGTCCTGAAGTACTTGCATGATATATTTTTTTAAGGGGTATGATCAAAATTTAACCCTAAAAGTAGAATCCCGGGCATTTTATTTTTATGATAAATGTCATAACCAAAAAAATAAACGAGAAGCGGCTGTCCAATTTACTACGGGTGCACAATTTTTTACAAAATCTTAAACTCCTTATTGTACCTCTCGAAGTAAGTCTCTCAATAAGGCCCAAGCCGGTTTCGAAGATTCGGCCAGTGGGAATACGCAGATCAGTATGTTAATGAAATATTAAAAATATGATAAATATCATATTTATTAAAGGTTTGTTTTCTTCCCTTTATGCCAAATTTAACAATTAAACACTCGTTAATATGAAAAATTTAAACGCACTGGGCTACCTGCTGATAGTGGCAGCGAGTCTACTGTTCATCCAATGTACCAGCGACCCAATAGCTGGACCACCGGGACTGGCCGGAACAAATGGGGAAGATGGGATTAATGGGATTAATGGGGTGGATGGGGCCGACGGTTCTGCAGCCTCATGCATTGCTTGTCACTCGGATGAGCATCGAGATCCTATACGAGATCAATATGCCATTTCACATCATGCCACAAGCCCTAAAGGTTCATGGGCATATGCTGGGGTCGGTGCTAATCGCGTTTCCTGTGCCCGATGCCACAATAACCAAGGTTTTAGTGATTTTATATCAACTGGAGAAGTTATTGCCACCGGTTATACCACGGTACAACCAATTACTTGTACTGGTTGTCATGCCAGTGATGTAGGACACCGTTCTTTCGATTTCGAAAATGACGGCAATGATTATGCATTAAGAACAAATGATCCCGTAACACTGATTATAGATCCAACCTATACGATCGATATTCGGAATGAAAGTGATTTATTAGGTTTAAGTAATACCTGCGTCAACTGTCATCAACCGAGAACGCACGTACCCACCGTTGCCGATGCCATAGATGGCAAATATATGATAACCAGTACCCATTGGGGAACCCATCACGGACCTCAAGTTACCATGCTAGAAGGCATTAATGGTGGCGAAATTGCAGGTTCTGTGGGGTATCCTACCGAATTCTTTCCACACCGATCACAATCGTCCTGCGTGAAATGCCATATGAGCCCCGGTACCGATGCCACGAATGGGGGACATACCTTTAACCCCACCAGAACCGCTTGTACCTCCTGTCATTTGGATTCCGAATTTGCCAATGCCACCACTTTTGATCGGGAAGGTTTTCAAACGGAAACACTTGAGCGAATGGAAATATTGGCCGGATTATTGGCCAACGTAGTCGGCCAAGATATTGTCCAAGATAGTCTTGGCGTATGGCAACCTGTTTTTGAAGCCGATGGTTTTACTCCTGTAACTCATGTGGGTATTGTAATTGATGGTAGCCCGGTGGTTGGCTTGTATGACTTCACAGCTGCTTTGGCCGCCTGGAATTATGTCTTTATCGAAGAAGACAGCAGCAAAGGTGTTCATAACCCAGCTTACGTTGATGCATTAATTCCAAACTCAATAGAAGCGCTGCAGAACTAATATTGGATACATTGGATTCGATGAAATATATCGAAGGCAAAACCGCTTATTTCTTTTATATCTAGAGGTTATGTTAACCAAATAATAAATTCAGAATGAAAAACAAAATACAAAAGGTTCTGATGGGCTGTTTCAGTTTATTGCTTTTATCGTGTTACTATGACGAAGTAGTGATAATTCCTGATGCCGGCACTCCGGAAGAACCCATACCTGATGTAATTTCTTTTAAGGACAACATACAACCGCTATTCAATGAAAGTTGCATTAGTTGTCATAAAGGAAGTACCGATCCGGTTCTAGAGGCCAACGTCTCGTATGACAATCTTTTAAATGGCTATGTTGTTAAAGGGGATGCCAATGCCAGTATCCTGTATAAAGCGCTCTTGAATATCGATGGAATTCCATTAATGCCCCCGGATGGTAAATGGTCGGATTCCAAAATTAATTTGGTCAAGGGCTGGATCGAACAGGGAGCTTTGGATAATTAATCAAGAAAAATAGCAATGAAAAATTATAAAATTCTACTTTTTGCCTTTTTAATATTGCCCTTCTGGGCCATTTCCCAAGAAAAGGAAAAAGATTCCGTTCAGGTCGAGGATAAACCGGAGCGCCCCGCCTTTGAAAGTTCATATATTATCGATAATCCCACCAACGTGTTGTATAGCAAAAACACCTTGGAGATACAAATGCAACATAGGTTTGGGATTATTAAGGACGCCGACTTGGCAGGTATTTGGGGGGATGCCAATATTCGCCTCGGACTCGCCTATTCCATAATTGACCGCGTGACCGTTGGTTTTGGAACTACCAAAGATAATCGCTTTCAGGATTTTAACCTGAAAGTGGGCCTTTTAAGTCAAACGCGCTCGGGTAAAATACCTGTAAGTGTTTCTTACTATGGTAATGTTACAATTGATGCCCGCAAAAAGGGTTTTAATCGTTTTCCCACTGTACAGGCCAGATACTCCTACTTCAATCAATTGATCATTGCACGGAGATTTAGCCCCAAACTTTCCTTACAATTGGCACCCAGTGTTTCCCATTTCAATTTAGTGGAACCCGAGAGGAATAACGATATGTTCGCAATGGCCCTGGGTGGCCGCTATAAGGTCAGTGAAAATACGGCCGTACTATTCGATTACAGCCAGCCTTTTACACAGTATTATGTGTATAATAGTGCCTATGATGATTTTTATTATCCCAAACCGGGCATCAGTCTGGGAGTGGAATTTTCAACATCGGGCCACGCATTCCAGTTATTCTTGACCAATAATTCGGGTATTGTACCCCAGCAAAATTATATGAAGAATACCAACGATTTCTTTAATGGTGAATTCATGTTGGGCTTCAACATTACCAGAATCTATAATTTTTAGGCCGATGCACCTTAAAACAAACCCTCACAACCATGAATAACAAAGCTAAAAAAGACGTACCAATTTCAAGACGCGGCCTATTGCCCTTGTTGGCGAGTAGTTTGCTCGTTCCCTTTTTAGGCTTGGGGAACTCGAATATGAAGGAGCAAAGTAACGTCGTAAACGATGAAGACCAGGACTATCAAACCTTATTAAAACCCGATGGTACGGTGGTTCGGGTAAAAAAGAAAACGGTTCAAGAATCAAAAATTATTCAAAAAGACCTTTCCAACACCTCGTTGTTAAACTGGTTGGATAAAAAATAAACCTATAAAGGCATCATTAATGCAAGAAAACGATTCAAATTCACGGCGTAATTTTTTGGATAAGGGATTAAAAATAGGCCTACTTGCCGCCGTGGGTGGTGCTGCGGCAAAGGCATTAGGCCCTGAAAATAAGGAAACCTCCGTCGGTGAGGAGACCATCGAGTTGATGTCGACCGATGGCACTTTGATACAAGTCCCGATGTCTGAGGTAATGGAAGTACCAAGCCTTAAGGATGAAAACTATAACGTTCGCAAGGGCTATCCAAATCTAAAATTTGTCATGGTCGTTGACCTAGCTAGATGTAAAAATGCCAAACAATGCCAGAGCGCCTGCAATAAATCACATTATATAACAGGTGATGATGCTTGGCTTAAAATTTATAAAATGCAAGAATCGGAAAGCACCGCCCCCTATTGGCAGCCGACTCTTTGCCAACATTGTGATAAGCCTCCCTGTGTAAAAGTATGCCCCGTAGACGCCACCTTTAAAAGACAGGACGGACTGGTCCTCATTGATGCGGATCGGTGCATCGGGTGTCGGTTCTGTATGGCGGCCTGCCCTTATTCTACAAGGGTATTTAATTGGGCGGAGCCCAAACAGGGTGAAATGAGCGAAATTACGATGGATATGGAACACCTGCATTATTCGCCTGATTATGCAGGGATGCCCAGTCAAAAAGGAACCGTAGATAAATGTGATTTTTGCCCTCATATGGTCGATAAAGGTGAATTACCGCATTGCGTAAGCGCCTGCCCCAATGGTGTTTTCTTTTTTGGGGATGCCTATGAGGATACCGTGACCAACGGTGACGAGACATTTAGGCTTAGCAAATTGCTCAAGGATAAAGCAGGATATCGATTGATGGAGAGTCTGGGCACAGAGCCTAGCGTCTATTATTTACCGCCCTCTAATAGGTTGGTAGATTTTGAGGAGGGCATGACAAATTATGATGAATTTAAATCTGTTGATAAATCGGATGAATGATGAATGCATATGATTCCTTAATAAAAGATCTTGCTCCGAAGAAATTTGGGAAAACCGGAAAACTATGGGTAGGATTTCTGCTGTTGATAATTTTTGGAGCCCTAGCATGTTATGTCATACAATTGCGTACGGGCTTAATAATCACCGATATGCGCGATTATGCCCTTTGGGGGATATACATCTCGAACTTTGTTTTTTTTGTGGCCATAAGCCTTGTTGGGTCTTTGATTACGGCAATATTGCGATTATCCGGGGCAAAGTGGAGTACGCCACTCACCAGGATCGCCGAAATTATAGCGGTGGCAGCCATTATTATGGCAGGGCTTACCATTATCATCGATATGGGGAGACCCGAAAGGCTATTCAATCTTTTTATACATGGTAGATTACAATCGCCCATAATTTGGGATGTCGTGGTCATCACTACGTATCTTGTTATCAGTATTTTATTGCTCTATTACCCCCTATTACCCGATTTTGCCATACTCAAAAGACATTTTAACAACAATCCTAAAATGCAAAAATGGTATGGAAAGCTATCTTTAAAATGGACCGGAACCATAACACAACAAAAACTCAAGAATAAATCGATTCGCATCCTATCCATAATGATTATCCCGGTTGCGTTTGGTATTCATACGGTTACAGCTTGGCTGTTTGCTACCACTTACAGGCCTGGTTGGGATAGTTCAAACTTTGGCCCGTATTTCATTGCCGGGGCCTTTGTTGCAGGAGCGGGAGGGGTAATAACTGTAATGTACATTTTAAGAAGAGCCTATCATCTGGAAGCCTATATTACAGCCAAGCATTTTGATAAAATGGGCAAATTATTGGTTTTGCTCTGTCTGATTTATCTCTATTTTAATATCAATGAATATCTGGTTCCCGCATACAAAAATACGGTGGAAGAATCCGCCCATTTACAAGGATTGTTTGTAGGGCAATACGCCCCATTGTTCTGGTTGGTCATAGTCGGTGGTTTGATTTTGCCCATCATCGTCTTAGTCTTTCCAAAGGGAAGAAAACCAATTCCGGTCTTCATTGTAGGCCTTATTGTTGTCATCGGAGCCTGGTGGAAAAGATACTTAATCGTGACCCCGACCCTATTGCATCCTTTTTTACCGATTCAAGGAGTTCCGGAATCATGGCATCATTATTTTCCCTCCCTCATGGAATGGATCATTACGTTTGGGACACTCGCTTCGGCCCTTTTGATTATTACACTATTGGTTCGTTATCTGCCCGTTATACCCATACATGAAACGGCCATGGAGCAGGGCATTTTGGACGCCGATAAAACTACAAAACAATGAAACGCTCGATGAACAGGAATTTCGTATTTATATTGACCCTGGTTGTTCTAATCTTTGCCGTTCGGGAAGGTTACTCGCAAAACGAAAAAAAGAAGGCACGGGTTACTTTGGGCTTTAACAAAATCATGAACGCTGAAAGTTACCTTGCCGTATCGGCCAAATTCAAGGGAGAAGAAGGATTTGAGCCCGCATCGGGTCTTGCCTTTGAAGTGTTTAATATTCTTGAATATGATAGTTTGGTACATGTAGGCCAGCTTACCACGAATGCCAAAGGGGAAGGGAAATTTATCTTTGACAACGTAACTTCTAAAATTGCCGATAGCACCGGCACGTATAATTATAGGGTAACTGTATCGGACAATGAAGAATTTTCGGATGTCGAAAAAAGTATTGCTTTTAAAGAGGCTGATATCACAACCGAATTATTGACCATGGACGACGGAATCAAAAACATCAAGGCCACATTGATCGACCTACATTCAAATACCCCGATTAGCGATCAGCCGTTGCAGCTGCAGGTGAAAAGGTTATTCAAACCCCTTCGACTTGGGGAAGATATTGCCTTGACCGATGGGTCTGGTACGATTATTGTACCCATTGATTCTACCATTCCCGGCGTTGATGGCAATTTGACCCTTGAGGTCGTATTAAATGAAAGTGATGAATACGGAACGGTAAAAGCGAATATAACAGGTAAAATTGGGACTCCGTTTGTAAATCAATCGACCTTTGAC
>JALHST010000175.1 GCA_022865355.1 Maribacter sp.
CATAATCCCGCAGATTGTTCAGATTCAGAACTCCGGTACTCAAAAATCCGCAGGTGCATGCAGGTAACAACGCCGTCCAAAAAATTGTTTTGGTATATAAAAACATTGCACCTAAGACCGCTACCAGACCAAAGAAAACAAAAACGAAAATATCTCCAAGACCTTTATAGCCATAGGCTGAATTGCCAACCGTATATTTAATCGCCGCCCATATGCTGATTACGCCTAAAGAACCAAATAAGACGATGTATTCAAGGTCTTCTTTCCCAAATGAAACATACAATACGGCTGCGACCAGGAAACTGCTTGTAATAATCGAGCTGAAAATACCGGCCTTCAATTCATTCGCCGTAAGGAGTTTGCTTTGAAATGCCCGTTTCGGGCCAATCCTAGATTCATTATCGGTGCCCTTAACGCCATCGCCATAATCGTTGGCGAAATTCGAGGTTATCTGAAATGCCACGGTGGTAAACAAGGCAAGTATGAAAATTAAACCATCGGATTTGCCATGAAAATTGGCCAATGCCGTACCAATTACAACCCCTGAAACAGAAAGGGGAAGTGTTCGTAATCTTGCCGCAGTAACCCACGTAAGGAATTTCGACAAAACTAATAGGGGTCTTCTATTTGAATACGCTTGCCTTCTTTGTATGATGCAACAAAGGCATCTTTAAAGCCAATATCTACAAGCTGTTTTCGGAACATTTGGGCTTCCTTCAAGGTTTCAAAGTTACCAAGCGAATAGGCGTAAAAAGGGTTTGTTTTGACAAACATGGTATTAGTAAGTGCCTCGGACGCCAAGGTAATATTATTGTCAACGAAAGATTTGACTTGAACTGAGTATACCTTTTCTTTCTCCAAAAAGTTTTTGGCCAGGTAAAACTCCTTTACCAGACTCAATTCTTCATTTTGTTCCTTAAGGTTATCTATTCGTGCCTTTATAACATCGAGGCTATCGATCGAAACCAATAGATTACTAGGTTTTTGATAACCATTTTTAGTGCTAAGACCCGCTGTAAATGATGTAATCGCCAAGGTACCTATCAAAAAAAGACCGGTAATCCCAGCAAGTATATTGCGTTGTACCTTGCTTTTCTTGAGTGCTTTATTCTTATATTTTATTTGATCTAATAGACGCTCGTTTATGATTTGGGCTTTGTCTATATCCTTATGGAGTTCAAGTAGGTCACTTTCTTCTATAAATGGCATGAGTTAAAACATTTAGGGGGTGTATGCTGTAAAGTTAAAAAAAATCGCCCTATCTACGTTATAATATATAGGCGATCATTACAAAAATATAATTTAATTCGAAAAACAGGCCATAAATCGATTATAATTTTTTCATCGTATTGATTTTCATACAAATAGGCCATGAAATCTCATTAAATTGCGTGTATCCCGTCTTCTTTAATATCTATTTTTCTGGCTTTGTATAAAGTTCCGATCCCCTTTTTAAAAGTCTTCTTGCTCATTTGAAGTTCTTCCTTTATCTCCTCTGGTGAAGATTTATCATGGAGTCCCAGATACCCGCCGTGTGATAGCAGGGTTTCATATATTTTATTGGCGGCCGGTTCAAGAATTTTCAACCCCAGGGGTTGCAACGAGACGTCGATTTTATGGTCTCCTCGAATTCTTTTGATTACTCCTTTGGTAGTATCACCTACAGATATCTTTTTGAAAACCTCATTGCCATACACCAGACCTTTGTACTTGTGGTTAATAATTACCTCCCACCCAAGATCGGTAAGTCGCGTGACTACAAGTTCTACCACATCCCCCTCCGCCACGGTCAGCATGTCGTTGTTCAAAAACTTGTCAAGCTTGTTAGAGGCCACAAGGCGGTTTGACTGTTGGTCGAGATAACAAAATACCACATACCATTGTCCTTCCACCATTTTATTTCGCTGCTCCCGGAAAGGCACCAGAAGATGTTTTTCCAAACCCCAATCTAAAAAGGCTCCAAACTCATTGACTTCGACGACTTGTAATAATTGAAATTCGTTTACATGAATATAAGGTTCCAAAGTGGTTGCCACAGGTCGTTCGGCATGATCCAAGTAACAAAAAACTTCTAATGGATCTCCTATTTGATACTGTTCGGGCACATATTTGTTGGGTAAAAGTATTTCATTGCCTTCACTATCCCCTAAAAATAAACCAACGCTGGTGTCGCGCAATATTTCGAGCGTGTTATACTCTCCCAGTGATATCATTGTGTAAAACTAGTTTAAATTATCAGATATAAAAAAAGCCGTATACCCAATGGAATACGGCCTTACTTTCTTCAAAAACAAATTATTTATACACCGATTCTTTCTTGAAATGTTTGCACAGCATATAATATACCACTGCGCGGTGCTTGTTTTTATTGGATGTACCATACTTGTCCATCACACTTTTAATAGCATCCATTAACTGGGGGCTATCTTTCAAACCCAATTTCTTAATCAGGTAATTTTTCTTTACGGTTTCCAATTCTTTTTCATCGCCGCCCGAAACCTTCGAAGCGTCCAAATTGTAGATAGATGGCCCCAAACCAATGGTTACCTTGGTTAAAAGTGCAGTGTCTGCACTTGTTCCAAATTTGTCCTTAATGTCGGCGGCATACTTCGCAACCAATTCATCTCTTTTACTCATAATAGCTAGTGTTGAATAATTAATGGTTTAAAAGACTCGAAGATATAAAATCAAAGTACTCCATCAAAATTTTATTATTCACAACTCTTGGAGTCTTAATTTCAAGCAGTTGCGGTGCATCTGAATTTAGATAAAAACCATTGAGTTTTGGTACAAGGTCTTCCAATTTCGAAACAGCTTGATATCGAATATTGAACATTTTACATAGATGTTCGGCATCAAATGAATGTACCGTTTCAAAATACGTTTCAAAATTGGCGGTTTCGTCATTTCCCGGAAGGATTCTAAAAATTCCTCCTCCTTGGTTGTTGGTGACGATGATCCTAAAATCAGGCCTCAGGTAAGAATTCCACAAACCATTGCTGTCATAAAGGAAACTAAGGTCCCCTGTTATCAAAAGGGTCGGATGCTTACAATATATAGAGGCCCCGACCGCCGTAGATGTGCTTCCATCTATACCACTTGTCCCCCGATTGCAGAATACTTCAACCGAATCATCGGTTTCAAATAGTTGTGCATAGCGTATAGCCGAGCTGTTTGCCAATTGTAATTGATAATTTTTTGGAATCTTTTTTAAAATATGATAAAACACCCACATATCCGAGATAGGTATTTTTTGTATGTACTCTTCTCGTTTCGCTTCATATACAAGTTTCAATTTATTCCAACGATCATAATAGTTGCCAGCGTTCATTTGACGAACTGGCAAGAATTGATTAAAAAACGAATTCACATCCATTTTAAAATGATGCGATAGGCAAAAGAAGGTGTTGAACGCTTTTTTGGTATCAACATGCCAGTGGTGCCGTGGGGTAAATTCCCTCAGGAAGGCCTTAATTTTTTTGGAAACGATCATTCCTCCTATCGTAAGCAGGATATCGGGTTGCAATGTTTGAAAAATAGCCTTGCGATTTTTGAGTTTTTCGATAGGGGCAATCATGCTATCAATACTGGGGAAAAAATAAGGGCTGTGAACATTCGAAGTGGTTTCGGTCAATACGACCACAGAGGGATCTTTAGATAGCGCTTCCAGCAATTGCGCATTGATACGCTTCGGGTAGCAGGCCCCGATCAAAATCATTTTCCTTGGGGCTGTATTCCAAATAGCACCATATTTTTCAAGGTCCGAAATCACAATTTTAACCGATTTCACCTCAGTCTCATAATCTGGTTCTACCAATAACTTGTCGACTGCATTGTATAATGGTTCTTCGAAAGGCACATTGATATGTACGGGTGTCTTGTCATTCACGGCAATCGTCAAGGCCTCGTTGAGGAAGTCATTATTTATCGTATTTATTTTTTGCTGGGCAGCCTCTATCGTATCCCCGGCGAGCATTTCAGGAGTATATTTTCTTACCCTATCGGTGGCATGAACGACATCCTGAAGTAAATTGGCCGAATAACCGATATGCTTCTCAAAAACATCTGCTTGCCGTATCGTTTGCCCATCTCCTATATCAATCTTGTATTGGGGTCGATCGGCCGAGATGACCACCAAAGGGATATCGCTATAATAGGCTTCGGCAATCGCCGGATAGTAGTTCAGTAAGGCGCTTCCAGAGGTGCAGACCACGGCAACCGGGGCTTGCAGCTGCTGGGCCATGCCTAGGGCAAAAAATGCCGCACAACGCTCGTCAACGATACTAAAGCAATTGAAAAAAAAATCCTCGGTGAATCCAAGGGTCAAAGGCGCATTCCGGGAACCCGGGGAAATTATGATGTTTTTTATCCCTTTTGCCTTACAATGCTGCAGGACCAATTGGGCCGAGGGAATACTTGAATATTTCATGGAATACAAAAATACGAAGCCCTAATTTCTTAACCCAATTAATTTTGGCCAAAGAGAATGCTGAACATGGTTGTACTTTTAGCAACGGTTTCCTGCCATTCCAATTCGGGAATTGACTCGCGTGTAAGCCCTCCCCCGACATAAATCAGGGCTTTTGAATTTTTTAGTTGCATGCAACGAATATTGACGTAAAGTCGGGTGCTTTTCTTTATAGGTCGAAATGCCCTTAATTCATGATTTTTGTTATCCGCGCTTCGAGCTTTTGTTTGTCGCATATTCAATTCACCCAAAAAACCAGTATAAAACTCGCGATCATACGATTCATGGCCTTGGATATAATTTTTAGCCCATTCTTTCGGAATGCCACAAACAGCAGGTGTCGGGTGCAACGCCTTGATGATATCCGAAAGGGTATTTTGAAGCGTGCCAGTCAGTTTAGTCCGTAAATGCCAAAGCTTACCTGCGGGAACTGATTGCGATGCCGATATTTTCAGATCGGAGACGTTATTTTCCAACGCTTTTGCTATATATTCGGTGACAAAGGCCTGTTCACCTATTTCCTTTGCTCCCCAAACATGAAGTTGACCTTTATCGCTGCTATGTGTGCCCGCCAATGACATGGCCATCACCTGCTTGTTTTCGATCTGCACTAAAATTTCCGGAGTAGCTCCCAACCACATGCCTACTTTTGGATGGTACCAGAGATAACAAAATGCCGAATGGTAGCGGGCCAACACTCTTTGCAACAAAACGATCGGAGAAAGTGAACAACCTACATCCAACTGTCGCGAAAGCACCACTTTACGATAATCGTTTTTTTTAATCTCGTCGATGGCATTTTTTACCTTTTCTAAATATATTTTCTTTGTTTGGGGATTAATTTTTAAAAGGTTTTGCCGTACACTGGGCACGACTCTTTCAGTAAAATCAATGGCTTGCAGCGTTTCGTCGGCAGCAATCAAAATAGCGCCCCTCGCAGTATCAAATGGTGCGAAAACGAATCCGCTCTCAGTATAATTGATGCTATATCGAACTTTTGCGTCATTTTGAAATAGGGCGTTGACAGCGGTTTCATGGGGTCTCCGATAGATCACAAAGGGAAGGTCCTTCGCTAAGTGAGCTTCCGTCTTAGTTATAATGTCTAAAAACATCTTATTTTTTAGCTAAGGCAATGGTAGTCAGTTTACAAACCGAAAGCAAGTTTTCTGCCTTATCCCTTATTTTTATATCCCATAATTGGGTAGTACGACCCTTGTGAATCACGGTTGCCTTGGCAAAGACTTCGCCTTCCTTAACGCTCTTTACATGATTGGCGGATATTTCTATACCTCTAATAAAATAATTCTGTGCATCCAAAAATATGTATGATGCCATGCTTCCTACACTTTCGGCCAAGGCTACCAAAGCACCCCCATGAAGTACCCCATCAGGCTGGTGAACCCTATGATTTACGGGCATTTTGCCCACTAAAAAGTTTTCCCCAACGTCTATGTATTCTATTTCCAAAGTCTCCATCATGGTGTTTTTGGAAGACTCGTTACAAACTTTTAGGATTTTAACCTTTAAATCGTCCATGCTGTTAATTTTTTGTAAAATTACATATTACGAAACCAACAAAAGGCATTACTTTGAAGAAGATTTAGTTTTATGGACCCATTGGAAAAACAAGTTAGGTACCAAACTACGAATACCTACAATACCTTGAATAACTTAACTGCCAAAACCGAAAATATATGGATGGTTTTTCATGGAATTGGCTATCTAAGTAGGTACTTCCTGAAGTATTTCGATGAATTATCTCCCATTGAAAATTATATTATTGCCCCTCAAGCGCCCTCAAAATATTATTTGAACAGTCAATATCGATACGTAGGGGCGAGCTGGTTGACTAAGGAAAATACGGCTTTAGAGACCCAGAATGTCATTGCCTATCTCGATGCCGTATTTGCCATCGAAAAAATCCCGGATGATCGACGATTGATTGTCTTTGGTTATTCACAAGGGGTGTCGATAGCGATGCGCTGGTTGGCGCGAAAACAATTGAAGTGTGCACATGTCATTCTATACGCAGGCGGATTACCCGATGAACTTACGGCCCAAGAATTTAAATTTCTAGAACAAAACGGTACGCACATTACATTGGTAGTTGGGAATCAAGACGAATATCTGACCGAAGAACGACGTATCAAAGAAGCAAGCAAAATGAACGTCTTGTTCAATGGAAGGGCAAAACAAGTTATTTTTGAAGGCGGGCACGAAATTAAAAAAGAACTTCTTAATACGTTCCTATAATGGACAACGAGATTGTTTTGGAAAACGAATTCGTAAAACTACTGCCTTTGACTTTGGACAATATTCAGAATCTATACCCGGTAGCAAGCCAGAAAAAATTGGTAGCATTTTCCCCATCAGACATAGAAACGCCCGAAGCACTGAAGGAGTATGTCACGATGGCGCTTGAATTAAAGAATAAGAAACAGGCCATTCCCTTTATTGTATTCGATAAGACCCGTCAGGAGTATGCAGGCAGTACCCGTTTTATGAATATTCAATGGGCCAATAAGGTGCTCGAAATTGGTTCAACATGGATCGGTAGGGAATTTCAAGGAAGCGGTCTGAATGCCCATATGAAAATCTTAATGGTCGATTATGCATTTGAAAAAATGGATTTTGAAAAAGTTGAATTCCGTATCGATGAACGCAACATACGGTCACGAAAAGCCGTCGAAAAACTAGGAGCGAAGCTAGAAGGGATTCTGCGTAAAAATGTTTATTTATTGGATGGATATAAAAGAAATACCTGTTGTTACGGACTTCTAAAGGAAGAGTGGCATGCCCATAAAAAGTCTGAATCGCAAAATTAATGGAACAACACATAGCACAAATTTCCTTGCTTGTAGCAGACTATGACGAAGCCATCGCCTTTTATACCGATAAACTGGGGTTTGAAGTGGTACAGGATATCCCCCTCACGGAAGTCAAAAGATGGGTGGTCATAACGCCAAAAAATTCAAAAGGATGCAAACTGTTACTGGCCAAAGCATCTAATTCAAGACAATTGGCCTGCGTCGGCAATCAGACCGGTGGTCGGGTCTTTCTTTTTCTTTATACGGATGATTTTTGGCGGGATTACAACCACATGCAAACCAAGGGCGTAGAATTTACTGAAAAACCGCGGGAAGAAAATTATGGTCAGGTAGTCGTATTCAAGGATTTATATGGCAATCTTTGGGATCTAATACAAGTCCGATAAAATGGCCGGCCGAATGCCTAATCAAGATTTCTTTTATTGTTCCTTTAGAGACGCATCATCTGGATAGTAAGTAATTTTGCGCGTCCGAAACGAATTGGTCGGAGATACGATTTGTTTGATCCAATTTCCACTATCCCCATCGTCAAATTGGTAAATATATTCCAAAGTCTCGGCATGATTATTTACGGTCACTGCCTTTTTGGTCAACATACCCAATTCATTATAAGTATAAACCACCGATTCCTCCGGAACAAACTGTTGACTGTTCATATTATAGGAAAATGACGTACTGCTTATTAATTCGTTTTTATTGTTGAAGACTTGTTCGATAGCCGAATTCGGTTCTCCTTCCAAGAATTTTTTGGTCAATACCAGGTGATTTATTGTCCCATCTTTGGCCTTTTTGGTAGAAGTACGTTCCGATTCCAAAATTTCCCCATTCAACTCAATGGTCTTTGTTTTTTCGTCCTGATAGGTTGCATAGCGAATTACCGTTTCATCATTGCCATTATTATTGCTTCGAACCAAGCGTTTTAGTATGCTATCGGAATCAAAAAAGTACTCATATTGATCCAGAAAAACCTTATCGTATGAGATGATTTTCTCTGTTATTTTTCGATCCCCTATCGTATCCAGCTCATAAAAATTTGCGATTGATGTACCACTGTCGAATACATTGTCCCGATAATTCTCCAAACGTTTCTCGACGAGTTCCCCATTTTTATATTTATAATAGGTGATGTCATAATCACGGTCATTGTATCGCGTTACTGATTTGGTCAAACGTCCTTCCACATCAAAATCATATTCCTCTTTGCCATAATTCGTACTGACCATACAAGATTTCACATTCCCATGCAATTCGAAATCGGAAACCCTAAAAATCTTGATATCCTGGCCTTGAAGATAGCTTGGGAATACGATTGTTAAAATGATGAATGTTAGTACGTAGTTTTTAACCATACCGCAAAATTACTGGTTATTGGTAGAAGATAAAACAAAATAGGTACCAAATATAAGACCTGTCAAGATTTGAAGCCTTGACAGGTCTATGTTACTTTGATCTATTGAAATTACTTTACTTCTTCGAAATCGACGTCCTCAACATTGTCGCTCTCCTTGGTGTCGGCGCCGGCGGTATCTTCACCGTTTGAAGTCGGACCGCCTTGCTGTGAGTCGGCCTGTGCCTTGTACATTTCCTCGGAAGCTACCTTCCAAGCTTCATTGACCCTCCCCAATGCGGAAGTAATCATCGCAAGGTCCTTACTTTCGTGCCCTTTCTTCAATTCAACCAAGGCATCCTCGATCGGCTTTTTCTTTTCTGCCGATAACTTTTCACCGAATTCCTTCAATTGTTTTTCTGTCTGGAATATCATACTATCTGCCTCGTTTAGCTTATCGGCAGTTTCCTTCGCTTTTTTATCACTCTCGGCATTCGCTTCTGCTTCGGCCTTCATCTTCTTGATTTCTTCTTCGGTAAGGCCTGAAGAAGCTTCAATACGAATATCCTGGGTTTTGTTGCTAGCCTTGTCGGTTGCAGAAACCTTAATGATTCCGTTGGCATCAATATCAAAGGTCACCTCAATCTGTGGAACCCCCCGCTGAGCAGGTGGAATTCCGTCTAGATGAAATCGACCGATCGTCTTATTATCTGCGGCCATGGGTCGTTCACCTTGCAGTACATGGATCTCTACCGACGGTTGATTATCTGCAGCAGTGGAAAATACTTGCGATTTTTTGGTTGGAATCGTGGTATTCGCATCGATGAGCTTGGTCATAACGCCCCCCATGGTTTCAATACCAAGGGAAAGCGGTGTTACATCCAATAACAACACATCTTTTACGTCACCTGTCAATACGCCTCCTTGAATTGCGGCACCAACGGCTACTACCTCATCGGGATTCACTCCCTTAGACGGTTTTTTGCCGAAAAACTTCTCGACTGCCTCCTGAACCGCAGGAATACGGGTTGATCCCCCGACCAAGATAATCTCGTCGATGTCACTTTTCGATAGGCCCGCTGCCTTCAATGCAGTTTGACAAGGTTGGATGGTACGTTTTACCAAGTCCTCGATCAATTGCTCAAATTTAGCCCTGGTCAAGGTACGCACAAGGTGTTTTGGGCCCGTTGCAGTAGCAGTAACATAGGGTAAATTGATTTCGGTCTGTGCTGAAGATGATAATTCAATTTTGGCCTTTTCGGCGGCTTCACGCAAACGTTGCAAGGCCATGGCATCTTTTCGAAGGTCGATGCCTTCTTCCTTATTGAATTCTTCGGCCAACCAGTCGATTATTTTTTGATCCACATCATCACCACCCAAATGGGTATCCCCATCGGTTGACAATACCTCAAAGACGCCATCACCTAGTTCTAATACCGAAACGTCATGTGTTCCACCTCCAAAGTCAAAAACCACAACCTTTTGATCCTTGTGCTTTTTATCGAGGCCGTAGGCCAAAGAAGCAGCTGTCGGCTCATTGATAATACGTTCAACCGTTAGTCCCGCTATTTCGCCGGCTTCCTTGGTAGCTTGTCTTTGTGCGTCGTTAAAATAGGCAGGTACCGTAATTACCGCCCTGGTAACGGTCTGACCCAAATAATCCTCGGCCGTCTTTTTCATTTTCTGAAGGATCATTGCCGATAGCTCTTGTGGTGAATACAAACGCCCATCAATATCAACCCTCGGGGTGTCGTTGTCGCCCTTAACAACTTTATAAGGAACCCTCTCCGCCTCTTTTTTAGATTCGGAATATTTATTCCCCATAAACCTCTTGATCGAATACACGGTTTTATGGGGATTTGTAACGGCTTGTCTTTTGGCAGGATCACCTACCTTGATTTCGCCTCCTTCAACAAAAGCTATTACAGATGGGGTCGTTCTTTTTCCCTCCGCGTTTGGGATTACCACCGGTTCATTGCCTTCCATTACAGAAACGCAGGAATTGGTCGTTCCCAAATCTATACCTATTATTTTACTCATTCTATATGTTTTAAAAATTAATGCTTGATTTCAGTGTCGGTTTGTAGATGTCAAACAATATGCCAAGAGACAGAAACTGACAGGATGTCACTAAAAAGTCTGTTAAGCCTTCATAAACAATAGTTTAGAATTGCCGCACGGCTGATTTATTTGCAAAACTAAAATATGGCCGGACATTCACCTAGATACTTCCGAACATTTAAATTGCCCTTTGTCTAATTACAGGCATGAACTTTGTAACTTAGCCTTTGAAATTTTATAACCAAATTCCTCCATGGAATGTATCAGCATTTTTGATATGCTAAAAATTGGCGTAGGCCCCTCAAGTTCTCATACTTTAGGGCCATGGCGGGCTGCTGAGCGTTGGATTAAGGAATTACGGGACGCCGAATTATTCCCTGAAGTCGTAAAGGTTAATATTTATGTATATGGTTCATTATCATTGACCGGTAAAGGGCATGCCACTGATTACGCGATTATGCTCGGGCTTTCGGGGGCCAATCCAGAATTTATTCCAATCGAAAATATCCATCCTTTGGTTCAGCATATCAAAGATTCACATGTACTCAATTTTGGTAATGAAGTCCCGCTTCGGTTCGATCCTATAAACGATATTGTCTTTGAAAGAAAGTTTCTGCCTTATCATGCCAATGGAATGAAATTTGAGGCGACCCTGCGATCGGGAATTAAGAAATCGAAGACTTATTATTCAATAGGGGGCGGTTTTGTCGTGGTAGAGGAACGTAAGAATGCCAAACGCAATATCGATACGTTCCGATCATTTCCGTTTCCAATCGAAAAAGGAACCGAATTATTGGCCTATTGCAAGCGTGAAAACAAAACAATTTCCGAAATTGTGCTTGAGAATGAGCGCTCCTTGCGCAGCAATGATGAAATCGATAAGCAATTGCTTCGCATATGGGATACCATGTTGGAATGCATGTATCTCGGGTGTCACACGCAGGGAAGTCTCCCTGGTGGACTCAATGTGCACAGAAGGGCATATGATTTGAACCACAGTTTGCTGGGTGATATAAAGAATTATCACAATCCGACCGAATGGCTTACGACCATTCGCGGAACGGAGGTGAAATTTCGACAAATTCTAAAATGGGTAAGCTGTTTTGCCCTTGCCGTGAACGAAGTCAATGCCTCTTTGGGACGCGTGGTCACGGCCCCGACCAATGGCAGTGCGGGAGTTATTCCGGCGGTACTAATGTATTATATGGTCATCGAGAACCACAAGGCCGATTTTAGGCATATTAAAAAATTTCTATTGATTGCCGGTGAAGTTGGTAGCATTTTTAAAAAGGGTGCGACCATTTCCGCGGCCATGGGTGGATGCCAAGCCGAAATTGGTGTATCTTCGGCAATGGCGGCGGCGGCCTTGACCGAACTATTGGGGGGAACACCGGAGCAAGTCTTAATGGCTGCCGAGATTGCCATGGAACATCATTTGGGTCTGACGTGCGATCCTATCGGCGGCCTCGTTCAGATTCCTTGTATAGAACGCAATAGCATGGGTGCGATCAAAGCCATTAACGCAGCAGAATTGGCCATGGGATCCGACCCTGAAGACGCCAAGGTGCCTTTGGATAAGGTAGTGCAGACTATGTGGGAGACGGCGAAAGACATGAGTTCTAAGTATAAGGAAACATCGGAAGGCGGTTTGGCAATAGGAGTCAATCTGAGTGATTGTTAGTGTGGTTTTACCCATACTGGGACCTGATTGACCTGCAACCGATTTATTCTCAATGGGCGCTTGAAGCAAAGCTCCACCGTGCCTGGCGAAAGACGCGAAGTAGTTGAGGCCGTGATGGCCAGGTTTCTATAATTTTCGGTAACTTTAGTAATTATATAACCATTTTAGTCATGAAATAATGAAAGAACCAAAAAAAGACAAAACAATCGATACCTCCAGGAGGTCATTTATTAAGAAAGGAGCCATCGCCTCTTCGATATTTATTGTTCCTAGACATGTGCTCGGCGGTGTAGGCTATATGGCACCAAGTGATCGCCTGAATCTAGCCGCAATTGGTGCCGGAGGAAAAGGGGCCAGCGATATTTTCAATGCCTCGGTAAACGGTCGGGAAAATGTAATGGCTCTCTGTGATGTAGATTTTTCAGGTACGGCCAAACGATCTGTGGAGAATTTCCCGAAAGCGAAACTTTATAATGATTTCAGGGAAATGTTGGATAAAGAAAAGGATATCGATGCCGTTACGATTTCCACACCCGACCACGTGCATGGACCTGCAGCGGTTTTCGCCATGCAACGGGGCAAACATGTCTACGTACAAAAGCCTATGACCCACAATATCAGGGAGGCACGCATCTTGACCCAAATGGCCAGGGATAAAAAAATTGTTACCCAAATGGGTAACCAAGGCGGTTCCAATCCGCTTTTGGGCATGGTTCAAAAATGGATCGATTCTGGGGACCTGGGCAATATTGCCAAAGTTCAAATATGGACCAATAGGCCCGTTTGGCCACAAGGAAACGCCATGCCATTGCCCGACCCAAGCCTCAAACCAAAGGACCTGCATTGGGATCTATGGCTGGGACCCGCACCGGAGCGGGAATACACTCCTGATTTACATCCCTTCAGCTGGCGCGGCTGGTGGGACTATGGTACCGGAGCCCTTGGCGACGTGGGATGCCATTTGATCGACATCCCGTTCAGGACTTTGGGTCTCAAATATCCGACCGATGCCGAATGTAGTATTGGATCGCTATATTCACAAATGTGGAATGCCGATTACCATCCAGAGGGTTGTCCTCCCTCCTCTTTCATTACGCTGCATTTTGGGGCGACTGAAAAGAGCAAAGCCCCTATTGAAATGACCTGGAGCGATGGCGGAATTCGGCCTTCACATCCCGATATTATTCCGGCTGACAGTGACATTGGTGGAAAAAATAGTGCAAATGGCGTTTTGATCATTGGTGAAAAAGGCATCATTTCTACCAATATCAATGATAGTTCACCTTTGATGCCCAAATTGTATCTAAACGACGGGACCACCGATTTCGGTCCTGAAACGGAGCCCAACGATGAACCTGAATATGGCCATCAACGGTTATGGGTCGATGCTTGCAAAGCAGGTTTTGATAGTTCGGAACACCGCGGACTCACATCTTCCTTCGATTATGCAGGTCCCATGACCGAGACGGTGCTAATGGGCAATTTGGCGATACGAAGTTACTTGCTACAAAAAGAGAATACCGAAGGCAAAATGGACTTCTTCGCCCGCAAGAAATTATTGTGGGATGGCGAAAATATGCGCATTACCAATCTTGAAGAAGCGAATCAGTTCGTCACAAGAACCTATCGAAAAGGCTGGGAAATTTAATCCCGGTCTTATAAGAAAAATCCCGCTGTATCTTATAAATTATAAGGTTCAGCGGGATTTTTAATATAATTATTTTAGAATTTGGCGACCCGTGTTGCTATCTATAAAGGGTATTAATCAATTACTGGAGTCACCGTAATATTTCGATATTCGATCGGGCCATGATCACCCTGTATCAAGAAAGGACCTGGTTCCCCTTCCTTACTATCCAATGCCCCACCTGTAATACCGGGAATGATCTGATCATTTATAACGGTTACCCCATTCGCCACCACGGAAACCCTTCTCCCGATCAAGGTAATATCGTAGGATTGCCAGTCGCCTGAATTTTTGGCGACCATTTCATTGGGTGTAAGAAAACCATATATCCCGCCGAACAAGACATCGGAAGGCTCCTTGCCCTTATCATCCTGAATCTGTGCTTCATAGCGCCCTCTTAGGAATATGCCGCTATTACTGCCTTTGGGGTATTTAAATTCAATATGCAATTTAAAATCCTTGAATTTTTCGTCGGAAACCAGATTGGCACCCGATTTGGGGCTCTTTAAAACCCCGTCTTCAACGACCCACTGATTTTCGCCCATGGCGTGCCATCCGCTTAAGTCTTTATCGTTAAACAACTTGACGGTCCGACCCCATTTTGGATTCTTATTAAACGCTAGAATAGGGGCACGGGTTGCCTTCCATTCGTAAGTCTTTCCATCGGTGTATTTCATTGTTCCACTTAATTTATCACCATCCATTCTTCCTTCAAATTCCATATCCACATTACCGGGCTCCCACTGCGGCGGAATGGCAAAATTGAATGTGCCGTCGGTTACTTTTACCTCAGCGATCGGACGGGCACTTCCAAAGGCATAGACAAAACGACCGACAAGGGTATGGTTGCCAGAATGTCGGATTTCCAACCAAGAGGGCAACTCTTTGCCATCTTGCATAATCACCATATCCCATCGGCCTTCCAAAGGATTCGTATCCTGACCAAATAGTAAAGACGGGATGGTTAGGAGTTGAAGGCCCATGAGGCCAATAATTGTTTTCATTCTGATATTCATACCTCTTAAATTTATTTATTGAATGTAAATATACTATATTATTTAAATCGTAGTCACAATTGATTGTAAGCCTATAAACGATCTACATTCGATGGAGTGCATTTCACTGTTTTACATCACTTCGAACGACCGCTATATATCATTCACAGTTTTCGTTGCGCCTCGTGTCTATTAGATAAATTATTTTCCAGCCCTGACCATCGTTGAATAATTGAAATGAATTTACCCCACAATGATGAAAAGTATCATTCAATATAAATTCATAACGGGTCCATGCGTTCGCCATCGGGCCATCTATTTGTATCGAATATTCCTTGATCAGTTCCCGAAAGTGTGTGGTCTCCGGAATACCCACGATCGCTTTTAGAAAATCGCCGAAATTCTCGGTTTTAACGAAGCTTTTGCCTGCTGGGTCCCGGGCAATGGTCTGAAGCACGATTGCCTCGGAAACCGTTTGTTTTATTAACAAAGAATCCTGATTGTGGAAACCTTCAAAAAAAGTTTCGATGGTCTTTCGAATAGCCTCGTTTTCAGAAGTTTGTGCGTTCAGGATTACTTGAAAGATTAAAAAAAGGCCCAAGGATATTTGCTTCATAATTTGCAATTTTGTCAAATGTAATTAAATATTGAATTCTTAAAACCCACATTAAAAAAGAATCAGTTAAAGCTCATATCTTCACACCCTAATACAATTTCCTTACATTTATCACGACAAAAGATAACTATATGCCAACTCCGAGAAAAGAATACAAACGAATCACCGTGAAGTCACTTGTCGATATGAAGAAAAACGGTGAAAAAATTTCGATGCTCACCGCATATGATTATTCAATGGCCAAAATAGTCGATGCGGCCCAGATAGATGTAATCCTGGTAGGAGATTCTGCCAGTAATGTGATGGCGGGCCACGAGACTACCCTCCCCATCACCTTGGATCAGATGATATACCACGCCGCCTCCGTCATTAGGGCGGTAGAGCGGGCTCTTGTGGTGGTTGATATTCCTTTTGGAAGTTATCAGAGTGATCCAAAGGAAGCCTTGCGATCTGCGATTCGTATTATGAAAGAGAGTGGTGCCCATGCCGTAAAGGTCGAAGGTGGGGTCGAAATAAAGGAATCGGTGAAACGTATTCTCAATGCAGGAATTCCGGTAATGGGCACCTAGGACTTACCCCACAATCAATATATAAATTCGGCACCTATTCAGTTCGGGCAAAAGAGGATCAAGAAGCGGACAAACTCATGGAAGATGCCAAATTACTAGAGCATTTGGGATGTTTTGCCATTGTACTTGAAAAAATACCGGCGAGTCTCACCAAAAAAGTCACTGAAAGTATTTCCATCCCCACGATTGGGATTGGAGCGGGCAAATATGCTGACGGTCAGGTTCTGGTAATTCATGATCTTTTGGGGATGACCCACGAATTCAATCCGCGATTTTTGCGACGTTACATGAATCTTTATGAAGAAATGGGCCAAGCTATTTCCAACTATGTAAAAGACGTAAAAAAGATGGATTTTCCAAGTGATGACGAGCAATATTAGGGTCTTAACAATCGGATGGATCGAAAACGGATTTTTAAAAGGGTAGGAATTATTGTTTTGGTTTTGCTAAATATCGCTTGCGATCAATTGTCCAAAGACGTTGTGCGCAAAAATGTGCGACCCTATGACTTTATCGAAATTGTCGGCGATCATTTTATCCTTACCAATGTTGAAAACACGGGTGCCATTATGGGTTTTGGTGCGAACCTCGCCCCAATTTTCAAGTTGATTTTTTTACAATTCTTGCCCGTTATGGTCCTGGCGATTTTGCTTTTTAGAATTCTTCAAAGATCACAACATGACAAATGGCTAATCCTGGCACTCACTTTTGTAATCGGTGGAGGCATGGGTAATTTAATAGACCGAATTGCGTACGGATCGGTAACCGATTTCTTTCAATTGCAATGGGGATTCCTCAAAACCGGCATTTTTAATCTGGCAGATGTTTCGGTAACCCTGGGAGTATTGCTTATTCTACTCGTTTCTTTACGCCATAAAAAAATCGCACGATAGTGCCTGCTAAAATGGTTTCTACTCCAAAAAACTTACAGATCCTCTTTGAGGACAATCATTTGATAGCCATCAATAAACGCCCAGGGGATATTGTTCAAGGAGACAAAACGGGGGACATGCCATTAAGTGAAATAGTCAAAGCCTATATAAAGCAAAAAGAAGCAAAACCTGGAAATGTATATTTGGGAGTCGCACACCGATTGGATAGGCCGACATCGGGCATCGTAGTTTTCGCGAAAACGTCAAAGGCATTGACCCGGCTTAATAAAATCTTTGCCGATAAAAAAGCCACCAAGACCTATTGGGCCGTCGTCAAGAATACCCCGCCTAAGGAATTCGATATCTTGACGCACTGGCTCAAAAGAAACCCAAAACAGAACAAATCGTATGCATATATAAAGGAAATACATGAGAGCAAGAAAGCGATCTTGGAATATAAATTAGTAAAAAAAACGACTAATTATGTCCTTTTGGAAATCGATTTGAAAACGGGTCGTCATCACCAAATACGTGCACAATTAGCTATGATTGGATGTCCTATAAAGGGAGATCTTAAATACGGCTTCGACCGAAGTAATAAAGATGGCAGTATTCATTTGCATGCTCGACATCTATCGTTCATTCATCCTGTGCGGAAAGAAATAATCGAATTGATCGCGCCGCCGCCAGAGGATCCCATCTGGAATACGTGTACTTAAAAGCGACGGCATCACGGGCGCTTTTCAAATTCAATTGATTTCGAATAACAAAACCATGCTTTTGGGCACTAGCGGGTGTATTTCTTGGCCTTTTCCCGTATGATATCTGCAACGGGTTTGTTTTCGAGATGACTCTCGAGCCAAGAGATAATATCCAAGTAGAGGAAGGCTCGCCTTTCATACGGATGATCCTCGTATTTTTTTAGTTGGCTGTGTAATTTTTTGAATTCCGCATTCAATTCATTGGGATATATGTTTCCTAAATTGCGTAGGAACTTGATCATTTCCTTTTGAACAGCATGTAGATCGTTCATTTTCAAGAGAAATTTATAAGTGCTTTTTAGTTGTAGCTCCAAGTGATAGTCCATCCCAGCTTCATAATGGGCGACCAGGCTTAAAACACGTGCAAAACACATTAAATCCTCGCGCATCTTCAAATTCTTATTGTTGATGATCTTTTTGAGGTAGAGTATACAATTCTTATTATCCCCATTTCCGAAATAGAGGCAGGCAATTTTGTAATACAGCAGCATGATGTGATGGGCATCTAAACGATCCTTGTGCTTATTTATGCCATACTCAATTATCTTTACCAAATACAGTCCTTTTTCAAAGTTTCCTTCTAAGAAATGCAGGTTGAGTCGATTGGCATTGATGTACAAAAAAATAAGGGACCCAATATTGTCGTTTTTTGGAAAATCGTCCTTTTTAACTACTTCTTCAAGGTTTTTTAGGGTTTCATTAAATTGAGAGGCATAGCGAACATAAAATAACGATTCAAGTAAATAATGATTTCCTTTCAAAAAGAAAACAGGATTCAAATAAATCATTTGTTTTTGCTCATAGAAAAGATCGACCCATTTGCTGGCGTATTTATAGCATGATAAAAAATCCTGGATTAAAAAACTATACCATAAATGAGCCTTGTACAACCATAATTTTTCACGAAATCCGAGCTCCTCGATCCTGTATTTGGGTAGATGTTTTTCAAAATATTTCTTTACTTTTTGAAAGTCCTTATCACTTTGGACATATCCAATTTTAAGCATCATCCCATAAAGTTGCAACGAAAGGTTTGACAATTTGCTAGTAATTACATTCAAGGCAGAAAGCTCTTTTGCTTGGATGGCAAGTTCGTTCGCACGGTCGGGAATACTGCGTGTGATGTATTGTGTTTCGATTATTTTTTCTAATTCTACGATTTCATAGGCAACATTTTTTTCTTCGTTTTCAATGGCCGTAATCTTTGCCTTATCCAATATTTTGAGACTTTGCTTGTACAAACCCTTTTGATATAAAATAGTTGCAAAATCTAACTGCTCCCGAATCTGAACACGTATGTTTTGGTTCACCGGATTTAATCGCAAGCTCACCAAAATTTGTTTATACAGATGGGCTTTTAAATTAGATAATTGGGCTTTTTTTACGATTCCACTTGCCAAAATCAACTTTTCATCATATTGTTTTATCTTGTCGAGTAAGTTAAAAAGACCTAAAAATTTAGCATCGGTGTTTACTCCTAATCTTCCGACATAGAGTTTAAATTGGCGTTTTTCTGACTTAGAAAGTGATTTGACCAAGACGAACAAGGCATCTTTATGCACATTTGTCATCGTAAAAAATAGTATTTATATATTTGTATATCAATAAGTTAACACCTCTAAAAAGTGTGTCAACGTTGTAAAACCATGTACGTTTTTATATTAATGTGGCCTTTTGGTTATATCTTCGTATAGGCTAGCTAAAACTACGTAAATATAATGAGCAAAGATATAGTACAAATTTTTGATACTACCCTACGGGACGGTGAACAAGTACCGGGATGCAAACTGGACACAGCCCAGAAATTGGTAATCGCCGAACGCTTGGACGAACTGGGCGTTGATATCATCGAAGCCGGTTTTCCGATATCGAGCCCTGGAGATTTCAATTCAGTCGATCAGATAGCAAGAATCGTAAAAAACGCTACGGTTTGCGGACTTACAAGAGCCGTGCGTAAGGATATCGAAGTGGCGGCACAAGCCTTGAAACATGCTAAAAAACCTAGGATTCACACTGGAATCGGAACATCTGACTCCCATATAAAACATAAATTCAATTCGAATCGGGAGGCAATCATCGAACGTGCCATCGCCGCCGTGAGCTATGCCAAGACATTTGTTGAGGATGTCGAGTTTTACGCCGAAGATGCCGGCAGGACCGACAATGAATATTTGGCGCGTGTCTGTGAGGCTGTCATCAAAGCGGGAGCTACCGTTTTAAACATACCGGATACAACGGGGTACTGTTTGCCCGAGGAATATGGTGCCAAAATGAAATATTTGATGGAGAACGTAAAAGGCATCGAAAAGGCCATACTTTCGTGTCATTGCCACAATGATCTTGGACTGGCGACCGCCAATTCCATCGCGGGGGTCATCAATGGGGCTCGACAAATTGAGTGTACCATTAACGGACTTGGGGAACGGGCAGGTAACACTTCCTTGGAGGAAGTCGTAATGATTTTACGGCAACATCCTAATTTGGGATTGGACACCAATGTCAACAGCAAGCTGTTATATGACACCAGTCAAATGGTATCCCAAAAAATGGGGGTCATGGTGCAGCCGAACAAAGCGATAGTCGGTGCAAATGCCTTTGCCCATAGCTCCGGGATACACCAGGATGGAGTAATAAAGAACAGGGAGACCTATGAAATCATGGATCCTGCCGACGTTGGGGTTACCGAATCGTCGATTGTACTTACGGCTAGGAGCGGTAGGGCCGCATTGGCCTATCGAGCCAAAAAAGTAGGGTACGACCTTACCAAGATCCAATTGGATACCGTTTATGACGTCTTCCTGAAGTATGCTGATCGCAAAAAGGAAGTGCACGATAAAGATATTCATGAAATTATTGAGGTCAGTAAAATAAATAGCGAAAGCCTTACTTGATGCGACTGAAAATAGCCCTATTAAGCGGTGATGGGATAGGTCCGGAGGTTGTATCCCAAGCCGTAAAATGCCTAAGATCTGTTGGGGAAACCTTTGGTCATTCCTTTACTTTTACTAGCGCCCCGGTCGGAGCGGAGGCCATAAAAATCGATGGCAACCCCCTACCCGATGCCACTATTAAGAACTGCAGGGATTCGGACGCTATTTTATTCGGTGCCATTGGGGCTTTGGAATATGATAATGACCCAAATGCCAGGGTGCGACCAGAGCAAGGGCTATTAAAACTTCGTAAGGAATTAGATTTATTCGCCAACATCCGTCCTGTAAAGGTATTCCACATCCTTATCCCGGGATCTCCCTTGAAAGAAAACATCATTAAGGGTACCGATTTCGTTATTTTTAGGGAACTCACCAGTGGAATCTATTTTAGTGAAAAAAAATTAAGCGAAGATGGAACCCATGCCTCGGATCTATGTGAATATTCAGAATGGGAAATAAGCCGTATTGCCCATATGGCATTTAAGGCGGCGAAAAAAAGAAAAAAGAAACTTACCTTGGTTGACAAGGCCAATGTTCTCGAAACTTCAAGACTTTGGCGAAGAGTGGTAATGGGCATAGCAAAGAGCTATCCCGAGGTTCAATTAGAATGCTTATTTGTTGATAAGGCCGCTATTGAAATGATTCTGAATCCCAGTCAATTCGATGTCATCCTGACAGACAATATGTTCGGGGATATTCTAAATGATCAAGCAAGTGTCCTTTTAGGTTCTACCGGTATTTTGCCATCGGCTTCCATCGGGACCGATAATGCCATGTTCGAGCCCGTACATGGCTCCTTCCCTCAGGCAAAGGGAAAAAACATTGCCAATCCGGTGGCTTCGATTTTAAGTGTTGCCTTACTTTTACAGCATTTTGGCATGGAGGATGAATCGAATGCCGTGGTATCGGCCGTACTTAAATCGTTCAACAAAAAGGTGGTGACATCCGATATTATGGGAAGTAGCAAGTATGGGACCAATTACGTAGGCGATTATATTGCCGATAATATCGTGGATTCTGATGATAATTTAAGCATCAACGACGAAAACGTATGGCTTGGGAAATCAACCATCATTTAATGTGTATTGCTCTATTCGGATATTAATTGCTTCACGAATCTGTCGAATTCTCTTTTGAATTCTTGAAACTTCTCACCCGTTGCCGGGCCATTGAATCCGGTGTGAATTCTTCGTATGGCACCTTTTCGATCTATAAATAGGGTGGTTGGGTAGGACAAAACGTGATTAAGCATCGGCAGTTTTTCCTGGGCCATTGCTTTACTCGAGCTACCATATTGTGCCAATAAGATGGGATATTGAACCCCAATGCGTTCTTTTTGGGCGTTCAATGGCTTTATTAGCTCTTTCGGGGGTTTTTGTGTATTCAAATGCCAAAGCGATTGGCTTTATTTCAGTATTTGGGTTATCATTTAAATAATCAACGAAAAATTTCGTTTCGTCCAAGCAGTTAGGACACCAGGTTCCCATAATCTGGACAATTACGATGGTATTTTTAAATTCGGGATCGTTCAGGGAAACCATTTTGCCGGAGGTATCCGGAAAAGAAAATGACATCGTATCATAGCCGTTCTTCAAAAAGGTCAACGAATCCTCGCTGGGCAATTCAAAGTTCGGAGCGCGTTTTGCAACCCATGTCTCTTTAGAATGGTTGGCAGAATAAAAAGAACCAAGCATAGTGCTATCGAAAACTTTGGCAACAAATAGAAAGACATGGGCCCCGTCAAAAGTGGAAAGTTTCAGGGAATCCCCATCAAGAACCCCTTGTAGATAACGATAATCCCCAGTGGTGGTTTGAAATGTGTCGTTAACAAGATTTTTGTTTTGTGTGAAGATATCTTTTGCCATATAGTCATCCGGGGTGTTGCCTTCGAATTCGGATTCCCATATCCCCGTCACATTTTGTTTGGGTACCCGAAGTACTTCAAACCTATTGTCTACCCCAAAGTTCGCCTCAAAAGGTACAACACGATCCAAACTCTCCTTTATAAAATTTCCTTCAATACGGGATTCTGAAAATGTACCGGCGATATACCCTTCAAAAACAGGAAACTTAATATAAATCGAATCCTTTTTTAAGCTAATTTCATCGACCTGAATAATTTCATCGGCATTCTAAATTTGAAGCCGATATTGCCCTTCCTTATTTTTATGAAGGTCAAAATTGAACGGTAATAGTTGATGATCCATTACTTTTAAAGTTGCCAACCAAATGCCTTCTTTTAAGGTTTTATTCTTGGGTGTATCACAGGAAACCAAAAAATGAACTAAAATAAAGGGTATCAGCAATTTTCTCATAAAAGTTGTTTTTAGGGATCCCATCGAAATAACAACATATAATCATAATTAAAAATTGGAAGGATTAGCACTATCGGCTATTGAATGTCTTCCGGCATTGTTTTATCTTTACGGCCTTTAAAACCAAACCATGCAAATATCGTACAATTGGCTAAAACAATTCATCAAGCTCGATTGGGATTCAAAACAGGTAGCCGAACTCCTGACCGACTTGGGTCTGGAAGTGGAGGGAATCACCCCGTATGAATCTGTTAAGGGTGGCCTTAAGGGAGTTGTCGTCGGCCATGTAATTAGCTGCGAACAACATCCTAATGCCGACCGTCTAAAATTAACTTTGGTTGATATAGGAGGTGAAGCGCCCTTACAAATTGTATGCGGTGCCCCGAATGTAGCTCAAGGACAAAAAGTGCCGGTCGCTAAGATTGGTACGGTACTCTACACCGCCGAGGGTACCCCTTTTACCATCAAGAAAGGTAAGATACGCGGATCGGAAAGCCATGGAATGATATGTGCGGAAGATGAACTAGGCATTGGGGAAAGTCATGAAGGGATTATGATCTTAAGCGATGCCTTAAAACCAGGAACTCCTTGTTCCAAGGTATTTGAAATTGAAAATGATGAAGTTTTCGAAATAGGTCTTACACCGAACCGCGCCGATGCTATGAGTCATTTTGGTGTCGCACGCGATTTGAAGGCTGGACTTAAACAAAGGGATATCGAAATTGAACTGATTACCCCACCAATTACCCACTTCAACGTTGACAATCGATCATTAAAAATCGATGTTATCGTCGAAAACAATGAACTAGCTCCTAGATATTGTGGGGTTACCATGAGCAATTTGATAGTGCAACCGTCACCAGACTGGCTACAAAACCGATTAAAATCTATTGGGATAACGCCTAAAAATAATCTTGTCGATGCCACAAACTATGTCCTGCATGAACTAGGTCAACCTTTACATGCATTTGATGCAGATAGAATCCTAGGCAAAAAAATAATAGTAAAAACAATGCCGGCCGGGACAAAATTCATGACTTTAGATGGCCAGGAACGCGAGCTTCATGAAGAAGATCTTATGATTTGTGATATTGAAAAACCAATGTGCATCGCGGGAGTTTTTGGAGGAATTTATACTGGCGTAACTGAGGATACCCGTTCTATTTTTCTTGAAAGTGCCTATTTTGATCCGATTTCAATTCGAAAATCGGCAAAAAGGCATGGCTTAAATACCGATGCTTCTTTTCGATTTGAACGAGGTATCGATATAGAGAATGTAGAATATAGCCTAAAACGTGCGGCACTTCTCATTAAAGAAATCGCAGGCGGCGATATCACTTCAGATATTATTGACCTTTATCCTACTAAGAAAAAAGACAATGAGGTCTTCCTAGCCTTCGACAAAATATATAAATTGGTCGGACAGGAAATTCCAAAGGATACCATCAAGTCGATTTTGGCATCCTTGGAAATTAAAGTTAAAAACATAACGGAAACGGGTATTGGACTCGTAATCCCGACCTATCGGGTAGACGTTCAAAGACCGGCAGATGTAATAGAGGAAATCTTGAGAATTTATGGTTATAATAATATTGATTATTCCCAAAAATTCAATGCTTCGATTGCTTCCGTTTCCAAATTCGACAGTTATAAAATTGAAGGTATAATAGGAACCCAACTGGTCTCCCAAGGCTTTATCGAGATACTATCGAATAGCCTTACATCACCCGAGTATAGGGACCTATCAAATGAATTGCAAACTCATAATGCCGTGCAGATCTTGAATCCGTTAAGCACCGAGCTTTCCGTTTTGAGACAATCATTGCTTTTTAGTGGCATGGAGGCTATCGCCTATAACATTAATCGGAAGAAGCCAAATCTTCGATTATTCGAATTTGGCAATACCTATCATCAGGGGCAAGACAAACCAATTGAACAAAAACACCTCGGCCTCTTCATAACTGGCAACTTACAGGGGGACAGTTGGGTCGCTGCTACCAAAAGGTCCGATTTTTTTTATTTAAAAGGCATCGTGCAAAACATACTCAAGAGATTGGGGATTTATCCTAGTTCTTTAGGGCCATTGGAAGGGGATTTATACTCCGAAGGTATATCGTTATCATCCCAAGATACGGTACTAGTTAGTTTAGGCGTGGTAAAACAGTCTATCTTAAGGTATTTTGATATAAAACAAGAAGTGCTTTTTGCCGATATACATTGGGGGGCCTTACTGCAGATGGCAAAACAGAATAAAATCACCTACCAACAAATCCCCAAATACCCGGAGGTTAAACGTGATCTTGCTCTTTTGCTAGATGCAAAAACCACCTTCAGCGATATTTACGAATTGGCCGTCCGGGCCGAAAAGAAAATACTTAAAGATATTAACCTTTTCGACGTGTATACCGGGGAAAATTTACCGAAAGGAAAAAAATCCTATGCCATTACCTTTACCCTTCAAGATGATCATACTACCTTGACAGACCAAAAAATCGACAAAACAATGTCTAATCTACAGCAAAGTTTTGAAAAGGAATTGGGCGCAGAATTACGATAAACCTAAATCTTTATTGGCAGGATGACACTATCAATCTCATGGATTACCCCATTGCATTGATTCGAATCTGCAAGAATTATTTTGGCCGTATGGCCCAGTGCATCAGTTAATATGATATCGATGCCACTCATCGTAGCCGTTAAATCCTCACCTTGTACCGTAGTAAAGATGGCCTTACCATTTCCCCTGCACATTGCCCTCAAAATTTTAGAGGCCGTAAGATTGCCGGCAATGATGTGGTAGGTCAAAACATCCTGCAATCGCTTCTTATTTTCAGGTTTTAAAAGATTTCCAAAGGCATTTTGAGATAAGCTTTCGAAGGCGCTGTCAGAAGGGGCGAATATTGTAAACGGGCCGTCATAATTAAGTATTTCTTCTAAATCGGCCGCCCTAATAGCGGTCAGTAACGTCTTATGATTTTTAGAATTTTCTGTATTCTTGAAGATTGATTTATTGGGATCCGATTCAAAGCGAACCCCCGTAACTTGGGTACTCTGTGCAAAGGCACTAAACGACATTAGCATACATAAAAGGGACAGGGGGGTAGCCAAGTATTTCATAGGTGGGATAGTGGGGTTAAAAGACTAAAAGATCGATAAACGGTATAAGTTCGTCGTCAATATACAATTAATTAGATCTCAATCGAACTCCGACTAATGCACTTAATAGAAATTAACAAAATATTAACATTTAGAAGAATGTGTCAAAAAGTAATTGATGGTTATTTCATTAATTTTGGCAAAAAAATAGCATGATTTTAGCCAAAACCAATGTTGTAGAAAAACTGGTCAAGGAGCGAGCCAAAAGAACTGGAGCGGACATGGTCATGAAAGAAGTGCATCAGATTTTAAGAGATGTATCCAAAAATCACGACCGTATCGAAACAACTATCTCCGGGGTCGATAAAACACAGACCAATGCCTTTAATTTAGAACTCTTAGTGGCCGACCATATTTTTCATATAGACGAAATTAGATCAGTGTGTATTGACTATCGCCTTCGGTTCTTGGATTCCCGTTACTTTAAGGGCGATATTCCACGGGAGGCCATATCGAAAATAACCCAGCTCGAAAAATTACATTCGACTGAAATAAAAGGCTTTAAGATTGTAGCACCCTCGAAACTTTTTAAATTGAAGAATTTGGATGACCCCTTACTGTTTGCTCCCATCGGGAATGATTATTTTTACCTAATCCATAAGTGGGGCAAGGATCTTCATCCTTTTCGAAAATTATTGATGTGGCCCTTTCGCAACATCGTTAATCTTACATGTTTGGTCCTGGTAGTTAGTTATCTTGTAGCGGCAATGGTTCCGAACGGTTTATTTTCGAAACACAATTCCACGGCGGAATTCTGGATCATTTATTTCTTTATGTTCAAATCGATTGCTGCGGTAGTGATTTTCTACGGATTCGCTTTGGGCAAAAATTTCAGCCCGGCAATCTGGAATAGTAAATATTTCAATGCCTAGCAAACCAAAATAAAAAGCATCCAGTTAGCCCGCGGATGCTCTAATTGCTTGCTCATTGCTTTCTTATTTCAAGTAGATATCAATCGGAATGCCGTCCAGGCCTATCTGGTCGACAAGTTCGGGATCTGGATTCAATTTTATCCGCAATAGTCCGCCTTTTCCTAAGTCTCCGGTCTTTCGGTAACCGATCAACAACAAATTATTCGAAGTATCATAACCCACCATGGTCGTATCCCCAATTTCATAGTCGAATTCCACTTGTTCCTGGGTCAGGAAATTTTCAAATATAAATAAGTAGGTCGTACTCAAATTAAAATCATAAATGGCGGGGATATTGGGATGTAATTCCTCACCTGTTGGACGTTCAAAATATAATTTGCCTTCAAGGTCAAAATGAATCGACTGGGAAGATGAGAAATTCGGTTCAGAACCTAGGCCATAATTCACGTATTGAACCCCTAGGGTCGCGCTATTAAAAACAGTATGCAGGCCATCATAACAAATTAAGAGATTCCCATCCTTATTTTTTAAAAGTTGTCGCACATTGTAGCCCAGGTTGTTTTCATAAATAAGACTATTCGTATCCATATCAATTACCACCATGCCATTTTCATCGGTAATTTCCTCGTCAAAGGTCAAGATAAAAAGGCGGTTATTGGCCAAGATAAATTGAATCGGTTTCTTATCCAGAGGTACATCAACATAACTGTATTCACTTGCATTGCCATCGATTACCCGTACCATGTATTTTTTTGGCTGGTCGATTTCAGCTAACACATAGCCCACATAGACCTTGGTTTCAGACCGGACGATGGCGGTAGCTACCACTGCACAATTTGGTATATCGTTAAAAACCACGTTCTGCTGTGTTGATTGATCACTAAAATCGTAGGTAGTGATTTCTCCGCTGCAATCAACTTTTGCATGGTACATCGTGAGCTTGGAACCCTCTTTATAGGTTAGATCGGGCAAAGGAAGTGCGCCAAACTTGTTTTCGCCCGTGTTGATCAATAGGGTTTCTGCTGTGGCATTGAGTCGTTGGGATTCTAACTGGCCGTTAGAGGTCATAAGAAGTGTGTAATCAGCCTCACCAGCAATGACCTCTGGGTCGGAATTGCCATCCTCTCCTCCTGTCTTGCTACAGCCAAAGAAAACCAGCACAAAAACCATGTAAAACATGCTGTAGGTCTTCATAATGTAAGAATTTGGGTTCTACATATATCAAACGGGCACTGCGTACATTTTAGCACGCTGTTCTCTTAAATTCTTATCGGACATATATTCATCAAACGTTAAATATCGGTCAATATTGCCTTTAGGAGTCAATTCTACGATCCTATTGGCCACGGTATGGGCAAATTCATGGTCATGGGTGGTAAAAAGCACCGATCCCTTGAAGTTTTTGAGGGAATTGTTAAAAGCTGTAATACTCTCGAGATCTAGATGGTTGGTGGGTTCATCGAGCATTAAGACGTTGGCCCTAAGCATCATCATCCTGCTCAACATACAGCGCACCTTCTCCCCTCCTGATAAAACAGTACATTTTTTTAAAGCCTCGTCCCCACTGAACAGCATTTTCCCCAAAAATCCCCGAATATATACTTCCTCTCGCTCTTCCTCGGTCTTTGCCCATTGTCGAAGCCAATCGACCAAATTGATATTCTCGGTGAAATACCCCGCGTTGTCTGCCGGCAAATAACTTTGGTTGGTAGTGACCCCCCATTGAAATTCACCTTTGTCGGCATTTTTATTGCCCTTTATAATCTCATAAAATGCTGTGGTCGCCCTTGAATCCCTTGAAATAATGGCTACCTTGTCCCCTTTCGCCAGATTTAAATTTACATTTTGGAATAAAAGTTCGCCATCATCGGAAGTAGCTGCCAAGCCTTCAATATTCAGAATTTGGTCACCGGCTTCGCGTTCCCTATCGAAGATAATGGCCGGATAGCGGCGACTCGAGGGTTTTATATCCTCAATTTTTAGTTTGGAGAGCATTTTCTTTCTTGAAGTAGCTTGCTTGCTTTTGGCAACATTCGCACTGAACCGCATAATAAACTCCTGCAATTCCTTGGCTTTTTCCTCGGCTTTCTTATTTTGTTGCGCCCTTTGCCTTGCGGCCAATTGGCTGCTTTCATACCAAAAAGTATAGTTCCCTGAATACAGATTTATTTTTCCAAAATCAATATCGGCGATGTCGGTACACACCGAATCCAGAAAGTGGCGATCATGCGATACGATTATTACGGTATTTTCATAGTCGGCCAAGAAATTTTCTAACCAGCTGATAGTTTCATAGTCCAAATCGTTCGTTGGCTCATCCATGATAAGCACATCAGGATTTCCGAAAAGGGCCTGCGCCAAGAGTACGCGCACTTTCAATTTAGAATCTACATCGGCCATGGCCGTATGGTGCAATTCTTCCTGAATCCCTAGATTCGACAATAAGGCTGCCGCATTGCTCTCGGCGTTCCAGCCGTCCATCTCTTCGAACCGCACCTGTAATTCCCCAATTTTATCTGCGTTTTTATCACTATAGTCGGCATATAGGGCATCAATTTCCTTTTTAATCGAAAATAAGGGCTTATTGCCCATGACTACTGTTTCAAGTACGGTGTATTCATCATAGGCATTATGATTTTGTTCTAAAATCGACATGCGCTTTCCGGGCTCTAAATGAACGTGGCCGGCGGTGGGATCTTGTTGACCGGAGAGTATTTTCAAAAATGTAGATTTTCCAGCACCATTCGCCCCAATGACTCCATAACAATTCCCCTGGGTGAAAGAAACGTTGACCTCATCAAAAAGTACCCTTTTTCCAAATTGAACCGATAAATTCGAAACCGACAGCATAATCTTTTAAATTAAAATTTCGTGCAAAAATATATAAATAAAAATCGGTATACCAATAATCTTCAAAAGCCTGCCGATTATCGATTACATTAACGTAAAGGACTTATTTTTAACGCACAATTAACAGCCTCGACTGTTTGGGTTTAGTAATTTTGGCAGTACCTAGTAGCTATTCATATATGAATAAAAACTTACTCTATCTATTTCTTTTTGTACTCGCATCTTGTAATAAAGTAGAAAAAAATTCCCCCAATGTTTTTTTTGCTGGGGAAATTGTGAACCCTACAAATGATTATGTGGTTCTTTTCAAAGGAGATGTGGTTATCGATTCCGCCAAGTTGGATGAAAACAATCGTTTTGCCTTTAAACTTGACACCATTGCCGATGGGCTATATCACTTTAATCACGCGCCTGAATATCAATATGTTTATTTAGAGAAAGGGGACAGCCTAATGATCCGCCTCAACACTACCGGGGGAAGCTTTGATGAATCGCTCATTTTTTCAGGAAACGGGGAAGAAATCAATAATTTTCTGTTAGATTTATTTTTGGTGAACGAAGATGAGGAAAGCCTGATCTACTCGAAATACTTCGGTATGGAGCCTGATGATTTTAGTAAACGGATCGATTCGTTGCGGCGTGAAAAATTAGCACAATTAAAAGCACTTGGCTCCGATGTAAAAATTTCTAGGCAAGCCGAGGAAATTGCGAAAGCAAGTATCAATTACACGTATTATGACTATATGGAGCGCTATCCGTTCGAGCATAAAAAACTTCTGAGGGACAAGGAGATTCATGACCTCCCAAACAATTTTTACGCATATCGTAAGGGAGTTGATTTCAACAATTCGAACTTCACCTATTTACGTCCCTATTACGATTTCATGAAATCACATTTTGACAATCTCACCTATATAGATTGTTCAAAGGACTGTTCGGAAGGGAACGAAATCGTGAAGAATGAACTTCATTTCAATCGTCATAAACTCAAACTTATCGATAGCTTAGTGGTTGATAAAGAGCTAAAGGACAACCTTCTGCGTAATGTTGCCTTTAAATATTTGTTGAAAGTGCACGATAAAGAGGAAAATAATAAAACCTTTATTGATGAATTCCATAAATTATCCGGAAACAACAAACATATAAAGGAAATTGATGGGCTCTATGAAGCGATTCGGAACATACAACCGAACAAGGAAATTCCTAATTTTTATGTGTCGAACGTTGCCGGTGATTCGGTCTCGCTGCAGAATATTGCAAAGAAAGATAAAACCGTCTTTTATTTTTGGTCTGGTACCGACAAAAACCATTTAGAAAAAATGGCCAATCGTGTGGCCCAGCTATCTGTTGCAAAACCCGAATATTCATTCGTAGGCATCAATATAATGACCGATGAAGCCACCTGGAAAGCCTTATTGGTTAACAAAGGGTTGGATGCCAACAAACAATTCCGTGCTAAAAATTTTGAGGAGTTGACCAAGAAGCTGATTGTATATCCATTGAACAAATGCATTATTACCGATGATGCCAAGATCGTTGATGCCTTCTCGAATATGTATGCTTCTTTTTGATAGGCTCCAAAAGTGATGTTAGCCTCTCGCAAGCTCAAAAGTTATTCCTTAATTAGGGCTTAGAAAAAAACCACTTGTTTCGTTTAGTTCCCTTTTTTGTAATCGGCCAGGAATTTTTCAAGTCCGCTATCCGTCAATGGATGCTTCAATAAACCTTCGATTGCCGACAAGGGCCCGGTCATTACGTCGGCTCCTAATTTGGCACAATCGATAATGTGCATGGTATGGCGAATCGACGCGGCCAATATTTGCGTTTCAAAGGCATAATTGTCATAGATGAGGCGTATTTCGGCAATCAAGTTAAGCCCATCGGTCGAGATATCATCTAACCTACCAATAAATGGGGACACGTAGGTAGCCCCTGCTTTAGCGGCCAAAAGTGCCTGTCCTGGTGAGAAAACCAAAGTGCAGTTGGTTCGAATTCCTTTATCGCTAAAATATTTCAAGGCCTTCACACCATCTTTTATCATCGGTACCTTGACAACGATTTGCTCATGTAGATCGGCCAGTTCCTCCCCTTCCTTTATCATTGCCTTAAATTCGGTAGCGATTACCTCCGCAGATACGTCACCTTCCACAATTTTACAGATATCAACATAATGTTTTAGGATATTATTCCGACCGGTAATACCCTCCTTTGCCATGAGAGACGGATTTGTAGTAACTCCATCCAAAACTCCGAGTTCCTGGGCTTCACGAATTTGATCCAAATTTGCTGTATCGATAAAAAATTTCATTTTCTCTGATTTTAATGTTGATAAGGTATCTTTTTAAATGGGCGTACACTGGTGCCACGAAATTACAACTTATAATGATTTAACAATAGTTTCTCGTAGGTTTTGTCGGGGAGTACCCTCTTAAGGAAGATTGAAAACCGTTGCATAAAAGCGCCCACTTTGTAGTGCACCTTCGGATTCTTTGTACGGATGATCTTATACACCTTTTTGGCTACGTCAATAGGATCGCCTGCTTGATCGACATCCCTATCGATCATTTGCAATGTATGGCCATAAGCCCTGTTATATGGAGAATTTTCTGCAATCGGCGCATGATACCTGCCCATTGCTATATTGGTCGCATAATCGCCAGGGGCCAAGGTGGTCATGTGCACCCCAAAATTCTTGGTTTCCATTCTAAAGGCCTCGGTAATGAGTGACATGGCGCCCTTGGTTGCCGAGTAAATACCCCGGTAAGGCAAACCCATATACCCGGCAATTGAAGTAATGTTGATAATAAGACCCTGCTGCTGTGCACGCATTTGAGGAAGTACCGCCTTGATCATATGCAGCGGCCCATGAAAATTGGTTTCGAAAGCGCTTAGAATCTCACTATGGGGGGTTTCTTCTAAAGGTCCTGTTATTCCGATACCGGCATTGTTGATGAGCACGTCGATCTGGTGCTCCTTCTCTAGCAGTTGCGTAACGACCGACTGCACAGAATCGGGATTCCGCACATCGAGTTGTAAAAGGGTAAAATCTTTAAAATCGGTCTGTTTCGTTACATCACGGGTAGTGCCATACACTTTGAACCCCTTAGACTTCAAATACTTGCCGATAGACTTTCCGATTCCCGATGAACCGCCAGTAATGAGAACAATCTTAGCTTGCATAGTAATTACAAAATAACAAATAAAAGATCAAGGGACGAAGGACATCCCAATTGCACCGGCAGGAGAAGCCTTGTTTCGGCGGTTCCTCGCACAAACAAAATACCTTGACTAATGGGCACAAAAAAAGGCAAGCTACCTACATCGCACCGCTACGACCATATACCCTTGCTGCGTTCCCACCCTGGGGGATTCTACAGGAGCTGGTCGTGTAGGACTTGCCAATTGCAAATATACAACCTTTTAATTCTTTTGCAATCGTATCAGATTCTTAATTTAAAAGTTAGTATGTTCATGCTTTGGTATTATTTTTGTCGTCCGGGGACGCCGGTGACAAACAAGCATCAAATAAGGAATAACTAAATTTTAAGAGCGGTCGCTTTGATCGGGAATAAAAAATACGGTATGGACATCTCAAATTTTTTTAAGGCCAGTATACTCCTATCTTTCTTTTGGGCCTGCGGCGGTGGCAATACGACGGCAACATCCCTTTTCGAAATTCAAGTGGAGGGGAATAGCACCCAATTTCAGCAAAATGAAGACGTGGGCATTGGTATTAGGAATAAGAAAAACAAAATAATAGACCAGGTAACCTATTCTATTGACGATAAGACACTCCCTTTGCATGATGCACATATTTCCCTTGATGTTGCCTCCTTGGGAAACAAGACTTTAAAGGCAGTGGTCGATTACGAGGGAGGATCAGTTGAAATTTCGAAGAAACTGAAAATATTAGCCGCGAAAGCACCAGAAATATATACCTATGAGATAATTAATGAATATCCACATGATCCAAAGGCGTACACCCAGGGCCTCGAATTTTATAATGACACCCTCTATGAAAGCACCGGCAAGAATGGACGATCCTCACTTCGTAAGGTAGATTATACCACCGGAAAGGTATTGGAACAGATCGACCTTGATAAATCGGTTTTTGGTGAAGGGCTCACTATCTTCAACGGCAAGATTTATCAATTGACCTGGCAGAACGGAAAAGGGTTTATTTATGATCTCGGCAATTTTAAGAAATTGGGCGATTTTCAGTACGGGGAAAGCAAAGAGGGATGGGGATTGGCCAACAATGGCGAAAAAATCATAAAAAGTGACGGTACCGAAAAAATATGGTTCCTCAATCCGCAAACATTGGTCGAGGAAGGCCATATTGAAACAGTTACCAATAAATCGATCTTTAATAAAACCAATGAACTCGAATATTTGGATGGTAAATTGTATGCCAACGTATATCAAAAACCAAGTATTATGATTATTGATGCCTCTAGTGGCGCCATAGAAGGGGTAATTAATCTAAGTGGTCTGGATAAAAAAGTGAGCAAGACCAGCACATGGAGTGACACGGACAATGTTTTGAATGGAATAGCCTATAATCCGGCTCGGAAAACCTTTTTTATCACAGGGAAAGATTGGAATATCCTTTTTGAAGTCAAGTTTATTAAAAAATAATACCCATGGAAATTTTTGAAAAAACCCTGGTAGTGACAAACGATGATCTTGATGATCTGGAACATGTCAACAATGTGCGCTACGTGCAATGGATACAGGACATTTCAAAAGAACATTGGCAGGCCTTCGCACCTAAGGAAATGCAGGCGGAGGTCGTTTGGGTGGTCTTGACCCATCATATTTCGTATAAGGGCGCCGCGAAGCTCGACGAGGTAATTCGCATTCGTACACATATCGCCGGGAGTAAAGGTGCCACTACGGTTCGGGTCGTAGAAATGATCAACTATAAAACAAATCATCTCTTGCTCCGTTCCAAAA
>JALHST010000176.1 GCA_022865355.1 Maribacter sp.
ATTTAAAATCAAATAAAAAATGGACAAACTACCTAAAATTGCCCTACCGGCAATCGTTGTACTTATCGTACTCGTAATTTTAATTTCAAAATCGGCCGTAACCATTGGCTCAGGGGAAGCAGGAGTGCTCTATCAAACCTTCGGGGAAGGTGTAGTGACCGATGAACCCGCCTTGGGCGAGGGCTTTCATCTCGTAGCTCCTTGGAACAAGGTTTTCGTTTACAATGTTAGGCAGCAGGAACTATTCGAGCAAGAAATGTCGGTTCTTTCTTCAAATGGCCTCGAAATAAAGCTCGACGCATCGGTACTTTATCAACCCACTTCAGGAACTATTGGTTTTTTGCATAAGACCCGCGGGGAGAACTATTTGAGTTCGGTAATTATTCCTGCAATTCGTTCAGCGACCAGGAGCGTGGTAGGTCGTTATACACCAGAACAACTTTACTCTACCAAACGCGATGCCATCCAAAATGAAATTTATATTGAAACCAAGAAAATATTGGAGCCGCAATATATCCAGCTAAATGCGGTTCTGGTGCGCGACGTTACCTTGCCCCCAACAATAAAAGAGGCGATCGAGCGTAAATTGAAGCAGGAACAGGAGTCCTTGGAATATGAATTTCGATTGGTTACCGCTGACAAGGAGGCTCAAAAAGTACGAATCGAAGCCCAAGGGAAAGCCGATGCCAATAAAATTTTGAGTGCCTCTTTAAATGATCAAATCCTTCGGGATAAAGGAATCGAGGCTACCTTGAAATTGGCCGAGTCGCCAAATTCAAAAGTGGTGATTATCGGCAGCGGGGATACCGGCATGCCAATAATTCTCGGCAATAATTGATTATTTTTAAAGTGAAGTTTTTTTGATTGAAAAAAAGTTTTACTTTTACCCCATAATGAGAAATAAAAATACACATCATCATTTTTACTACTGCGCTCAAGCGAGGTAAAGATGTTATGTAGTATTGCAACATAATTTACGACCCGTTTGAGAAATCAAACGGGTTTTTTATTTGCGGCCTATTTTATTTCTAGGGTGAAGCATTAATGAAACATGAAGTATCAATACTATGACTAAAATTAGAATAGCTATTCAAAAAGCCGGAAGGCTCAATGAGGAATCACTTGAAATTCTGAAGGATTGCGGTATTTCAATTGATAATGGTAAGGATCAATTAAAGGCCTCTTCAAGAAATTTTCCCTTGGAAGTATTTTATCTGCGTAATGGGGACATTCCCCAATATTTGAGGGATGGGGTGGTAGATATCGCAATTATTGGTGAAAATGTCCTAGTAGAAAAAGGTGAAGATATCATTGTGGCAGAGAAGTTGGGGTTTTCAAAATGCAAAGTTTCGCTCGCCGTACCCAAAGCAACCAAATATAATTCTATAAAAGATTTTGAAGGGAAACGAATTGCGACCTCCTATCCCAATACCGTAAAGAATTATTTAAAAGAGCACGGGGTGACTGCCGAATTACACATCATCAATGGCTCTGTCGAAATCGCTCCGAGTATCGGACTGGCCGATGCTATTTGCGATATTGTATCAAGTGGTAGCACCCTCTTTAAGAATAACTTAAAGGAGGTGGAAGTGATGCTGAAAAGTGAGGCGGTCTTGGCTGTATCCCCCAAAATATCGGAGGACCGTAAGGAAATTTTGAAAAAAATCCAATTCAGGATCAAGTCCGTATTACAAGCCAGACAGTCGAAATATGTATTATTGAATGCCCCGAACCACAAATTGAAAGATATAATCGCCTTATTGCCCGGCATGCGTAGTCCGACCGTTCTCCCGCTGGCTGAAGCGGGATGGAGTTCGGTACATACCGTCATAAACAAGGATAAATTTTGGGAAGTAATCGATGAGCTTAAAAATGCCGGGGCGGAAGGCATCCTGGTTTGCCCGATTGAAAAAATGGTTTTATAAAGAGATCGATACGGGTGTAAAAGCCCCATAGGTCTATATTCTTTAAGAAATGAACAAGATATACAAGCCCGAAAAGGAAAATTGGAAGGACCTGCTAAAGCGTCCCGCCCAATCTATGGAAGAGATAGAATCATTGGTGACCATTGTATTTAAAGAGGTTGGCGCTGGGGGCGATCATGCCCTTAAAAAATTCACGCAACGGTTCGATAATGTTTTGTTGAACGCAATTGCAGTATCCAAAGAGGACATCGATTCCGCGAAGAAACAAATTTCTCCTGTATTGAAGGATGCCATTCTCATGGCAAAAAACAATATAGAAAAATTCCATAAAGCCCAACAAACGTCGCGTATAGAGGTTGAAACGTCTAAAGGAGTTCTTTGTTGGCAAGAAAAAA
>JALHST010000177.1 GCA_022865355.1 Maribacter sp.
AGGGGACTCCGCAATCCTGGGGATTTTGAATTTGAGAAGGCTATCGCGCATACGAACCGAAAACTGTCAGAAATCGAAACCGTCTTTCTTCTTACCTCGTCTGGCAAATCATACATTAGTTCTTCCATCGTGCGAGATGTTATACGCAATGGGGGCGATTATACGGGATTAGTGCCCGATACCGTGCGCATACATTGATATATTGGTAGTAACCCTTACTTTTCTCTTTTTTATAGAAACGCCAAGGGGCTATCGAGCACGATTTTCATATGATCAAAGAATATTATAACTTTGTAAGAATTACCTTTCTTTTTTTATAATACGATTCATAATCTTGTATTTATTAGATTACACAACGGGTTTAAGGCTCTACACAACAAACCTTCATGTATGTTGGAAAATCATATTACTTTAGTAAGAATTTACAGCAATACTTTGAAAGTAACACAGACAACACCGCAAAATTACCTCATAAAGCAATTGCCAAAAGCGATTGTTTTTGTAAACAAAAAGTTTGAGGTCGTGTATGCCTCCGATCTTTGGATAAACACTTTTGAACTCGATAATCGTACGGTATTCGGAAAGAATCTTTTTTCTTTATCGACCACCATCGGTCCCAATTGGCAAAAGGCCATAAAAAGGTGTATCTCAGGGAAACCAGGTGTTCCCGTGGTGGAGAATTATTCGAATTCGGAACAGGGTAATATATGGATTGAATGGACCTATGTTCCGTGGTATGACGACAACGAAAATATCATTGGGGCCATAGTGCAAGGAGATGATATCTCCCTTCGAATGCGCGATGAACAACAGCTCAAAAAACTGCACATCTTATTAAATGAAAAATCGGAAATCGGCAAAATAGGTAGTTGGGAATATGATGTGCTGACCAATAATATTTCATGGTCGGCCTTGACCAAAACCATTCATGAAGTATCGAAAGACTATGTACCTACCATTGAAGAAGCCATTGGTTTTTATAAGCAGGGCCACGATAGAAATACGATTTCGATGTGCGTAGAGAATGCCATCAGAAAAGGAATTCCTTGGCATGAAAAACTGCAGATCGTAACGAAAAATGGTAAAGAAAAATGGGTAATTGCAGCAGGAAAGGCCATTATCGATGATAAACAAATAGTTGGACTTATTGGCACCCTTCAAGATATTGATGACAATATCAGAAAGGAAATTAAAACCAATGAAAATGAACGTCTCCTTCAAACCTTGATCGATAACCTACCGATCAATATATATATTAAGGATACCGAGTCTCGCAAAATCTTGGCGAACAAATCGGAAGCCGATTTTGTCGGTCTGGGCAATCCTGAAGATCTCCTAGGCAAAACCGACTTTGATATATATTCCAATGAGACGGCAATAATGTCAAGAAACGAAGATCTGGAGGTCATGAATACCCTGCAACCCCTCATTGGAAAAACCGATACCTGCATCAAGAAAGATGGCACCAAAGCCTTCATATCGGTTTCGAAAATACCTTTTCTAAATGATAAAAATGAAATAAAGGGGATTATTGGGATGTCTTTGGACATTACCGATAAATTATTGGCCCAGCAGGAACTGGAAGAAAAGGAGCGCAACTTTAGAAGTATTTTCAATTCATCCTATCAATTTACCGGCATTTTAGCGGTTGACGGTACGTTTATCGAAGTAAATGACACGGCACTCAATTTTGCCAATTTAAAGTCCGAAGACATCATCGGCAAAAAATTCTGGGATGCCTATTGGTGGCCAGTGCCCGATATGATAAAAGATGGCCTTAAGGAAATAATCAAGGCCGCGGCCAAGGGAGAGGTAATGCGAAGTGAAATTGTGGTATTGGATTATGAGAAAAAACCGATAACCGTAGATTTTAGTTTAAAACCTATTTACGACGAAAATAACCAAATAGTTTCGCTCTTGGCCGAAGGTCGTATGATTATCGAAATGGTTGCGGCACGTGAAAAATTAAGGGACAGCGAACAGAAGTTCAGGACACTCTACGAACTATCCCCGGTTAGTTTTATCCTATTTGATTTTGAAACCGGGGAAATTTTAGATTTCAATCCTTCATTTGAACAGACCTCGGGCTATAACAAGGAATCGATCAGCAAAATTAGCTATTGGGACTTGCTAGCCAACCAAAACAAAAAGTTCAAAGATCAAATAAACAGTGCCCTTGAAACACAGGGGAATTTTGGCCCTGTAGAAGAAACATATATTAAAAAAGATGGCACCGAATACTCTGTAATCATCAATAAATCTTTGATTGTAAACAAAAAAGGAAAAAAACTGGTCTGGACGATCGTGCAGGACGTTTCCGAATCGGTAAAAAAGGAAATACAAATTCGCGAGGAACGTAAATTATTAAAGACCGTTGTAGACAATTTACCACTCAACGTGTATATAAAAGATACCGAATCGAGAAAAATACTGGTGAATAAATCGGAGTGCGATTACTTAGGGATAAAGAATCAAGACGAACTCATCGGCCTTAGTGATTTTGACCTATATGATGATGATGTGGCCCAGATTTCACGCGATGAAGACATGAAAGTAATGAGCACTGGGCAGCCCATGTTGGGCAAGGAAACCTTGAGCATTAAAACGGATGGTTCACATACCACTTTTTTAACGTCCAAGATTCCCTTGAAAAATGAAAACGGTGAGATAACCGGACTCGTGGGAATTAGTTTAGACATAACCGGCCTGAAGCAAAAAGAGGAAGAGCTTCGCCATTTGATCAATATGACCTCCCTACAAAATAAGAAACTTATCAATTTTGCCCATATCGTATCGCATAACCTGCGATCCCACACGGCGAACTTCTCAATGCTTCTTGACTTTTTAATGCACGAAAAGGATGAGAATGAAAAAGTTCGTATCATCAAAATGTTGGCCGATGCTTCTGATAATCTTTTAGAAACACTAGATAATCTTAATGAAGTAGTGGCGATCAGCACCAATGTGAATCTAGAAAAACGGCGGGTAAACCTCCGCGAAAAAATCAGGACGGTAGAACAAAATCTCAAAGGATTCATAATAAATAACAACGCCCGCATAATCAATACGATTTCAAATGATGTGTTTCTTCACGTGGTACCTGCTTACATTGATAGTATTCTGATGAATTTTTTAACGAATGCCGTTAAATACCATGCACCTGAACGAAATCCTTTGATAAAATTAAGTGCAAAATGCGAGGGCAATTATATCGTATTAAGTATTGAGGATAATGGCCTGGGTATCGATCTAGAAAAACATGGCGATAAAATTTTTGGCATGTACAAAACATTCCATAATAATAAAGACGCCCGGGGAATCGGACTTTATATCACTAAAAATCAAATAGAAGCCATGAACGGCAAGGTAACCGTTCAGAGTAAAGTGAACAAGGGCACTACATTTAATATATATTTCAATGACAAAAATTAATTCAATCTTCGTTATCGATGATGATTCCATTATGGTATTCGGAATAAAGAAAATTTTATCTTCCGTAGTAATTTGTGATACCATCAATGCCTTTGGAAACGGACAATTGGCATTAGATGCCATCTTGGATCTATTGAAGAATAACGAGGAAGTCCCAGACATTATATTTCTAGACATCAATATGCCCATTATGGATGGATGGCAATTCCTTGAAGAATTCATTGCCTTGCCTATTCAAAAAAAGGTACGTATCAATATTGTCACGTCCTCGATCGACACATACGATCGCGAAAACTGGGAAAAATACAAACTAAAAACCCACCACACCTTAACCTATAACAACAAACCCATAGGGAGAGAAATCATGGCCGAGGTAACCAAAGCGGCATAAATGCCAACCTCTTGTAGTTTTTACTTAATTTTGCCGACAATGACTACTATGCGGTAAAATTATTTAATGCCAATGAGGAAGTATCTGATAATTATTCTTGCAATAGGCCTACTATCATGTGAAACAAAAAAACAGGATAAAAGAGCCGATTTACAAACCCAATTTGAAATTAGCCAAGGTACCGAGACCGCTACCTATCTTCAGACTATTGACTTCTATATACGTTTGGCCAAAGAATTTTCAGCGGTCAACATACAGACCATTGGCGAAACCGATAGTGGCCATCCATTGCATCTGGTTACCTATAATCCGGAAGGAAATTTCAATTTTCAAAAGTTTGGAAATGATAAGACCTTGATACTGATCAATAATGGCATACATCCTGGTGAGAGTGATGGTATTGATGCCACTATGCTCTTATTCCGTGATCTTGCCACAGGAAAATTGCCCGCACCTAAAAACACCGTCGTCGCCACTATCCCGATATATAATGTGGGTGGGGCCTTGAATAGGAATAGCACGACACGTGCCAATCAAAATGGCCCAAAATCATACGGTTTTCGCGGGAATGCACAAAATTTCGACCTCAACCGGGATTTTATAAAAACCGACACCAAGAACACCCGCACCTTTGCGCAGATATTCCACTTGGTAAAACCCGATATCTTTATCGACAACCATGTAAGCAATGGGGCAGATTATCAATACACCTTGACCCATCTTTTTACGCAACATGATAAATTAGGTGGGGAATTAGGAAATTATTTGCATGAGGCTATGATGCCAGAACTTGAAAATTCATTGGCCCAGGTCAACTGGGATATAACCCCCTATGTCAATGTATTCAATCAAGTTCCCGAGACAGGATTCTCGCAATTCATGGATTATCCGCGATACGCAACAGGCTATACGACCCTTTGGAATACCCTGGGAATGATGGTTGAAACACATATGCTAAAACCCTATAAACAAAGGGTTGAAGGTGCTTATGAGCTGCTTGTGCAAATGTTGAATATTGCCGAGTCTGACGGAAAAAAAATAAAGGAACTTCGAAGAAATAGCAACGTGGCCTTTCTGAATCAAAAATACTACCCACAGCGTTGGGAGATAGATACGACCCGTTCATCCGTTCTTAATTTTAAAGGATTCGAGGCGGATACCTTAGTAAGCCCCGTTACCGGTTTCCCACGACTCAAATATGATAGAAACCGCCCATTTATAAAGGAAGTCGAATACCGGGATTATTTTATCCCTACAGATTCGGTGGTCGTACCACAGGCCTATCTCATCAAGAATGGATGGCATAAGGTTATTGATCTATTGCAATTAAACAAAATTGATTTTACGATTCTGGAAAAGGACACACTAATGACGGTAGAAACCTATCGCATCGATTCGTATAATACAAGAAACGAAGCCTATGAAGGCCATTATCCGCACTTTGACACCAAGGTCAAGCAAAGCACCGAAAAAGTGCTCTTTACAAAGGGAGACCTTCTGTTACCTACCAACCAGTCGGGAATTCGTTATATAATGGAGACCTTGGAACCTTCGGCCATCGATTCTTTTTTCAACTGGAATTTTTTCGATACCATTTTACAGGAAAAGGAGGGATTTTCACCCTATGTTTTCGAAGATATAGCCATCGAAATGCTAGAAAAGGACAGCGTATTAAAAACAACCTTTGAAGATAAAAAACTATTAGAGCCTGATTTTGCCGAGAATTGGTATGCACAATTGCATTGGTTGTTTCAGCAATCAAAATATTATGAACCCGAACACCTTCAGTATCCTATTTACCGGGTCCCTAAAATAGATTAGAGCCGTTCATCGGATGGTTCAATCTTCAAAAAGAATTTTAATATTGGTATAAGAATTCTGTAAAGCCTTTTGGATTTTAGCAGGTCCTTTCCATTTTACCTTTATAATACCTTCATTGTTTTGTGGCACCAATATACCTTCGAAAGAGGTTTTCATTGCAAACCAGTGCACTTCCTTTAATTTGTGCCGGCCATTGCGCTGGAAAACGTGATAGGTGGTTTTTAAAAAGTTTTCAATTTTCAGCCCCTCGACTCCGGTTTCTTCCATGACTTCCCGAATGGCACATTGTTCAAGGGTTTCTTTTTTCTTCAATCTTCCTTTCGGTAGGTCCCATTTGTCATTTCTATAAATAAAAAGCACTTTTCCGTCCTTATTCGTGACCACGCCCCCCGCAGCTACCTCCAAAGGAATCTTCTTGCAAAACTTCTTTAATATTTCGGCATGGTTGGGATGATAAATATACGCCTCGGGCATTTTCCTCTTTAACAAAGCCCGTATGGCCTGATGAATCGATTCCTGATTCAAAGGAAAATATTCGCCATTGGCCGTTTCTGAGAGTTTATTCGTTAAGATCAGGGGCAATTCATTGACAAAAACTTTATACATTTGCGTCATGGTTTTAAACAAGGACACCGCAAAAAAAACAGCAGAGCTTCTGCTGCAAATTAATGCAATTAAGTTGAAACCCGAAAATCCTTTTACGTGGGCTTCAGGTTGGAAATCTCCCATCTATTGTGACAATAGGATCCTACTATCCTACCCGATCATTCGAAATTATATTCGGGGGGAACTCGCAAAGCAAGTCGAAATTCTTTACGGAAAACCCGATGTGATTGCTGGTGTGGCCACGGGGGCCATAGGAATCGGGATACTGGTCGCCGATTATTTGGGCCTTCCTTTTATATATGTTCGACCCGAGGCCAAATCACATGGCCGACAGAACCAAATTGAAGGTCAGTTGGAAGAAGGCCAGAGCGTAGTCGTCATAGAGGATCTCATAAGCACTGGCAAAAGCAGTCTTAACGCGGTGAAGGCACTTACCGATGCAGGTGCCCATATTAAAGGCATGCTTGCCATTTTTACCTATGGTTTTGAAATCGCTTCAGCAAATTTTGAAAAACAAAAAATAGAACTTCATACCTTGTCTGATTATGACCATTTGATAGAACAGGCTTCGGAAACCGGCTATATAAAAGAAAAACAATTAACTACATTAATGGAATGGCGTAAAAATCCATCCCTATGGAAACCTTAAAAAATGTTCATAGAAACTCCCAAAAAAAAAGTCGGTAAAAGTAATGCCGAAGTCTTTAAATTTTTGACCGATGTCAAAAATTTCGAAAAACTAATGCCCGATAACATCGATAAGTTTGAAGTACTGAACGAAAATCGGTTTCTATTCGCCTTAAAAGGCATGCCTGAAATCGTTTTGGAGAGAAAGGAACAAAAACCCCATAGTCAGGTGGTCCTGGGTGCGGCAAGTGATAAATTGCCCTTTACGCTCACTGCCGATATTGTTGCCCTGAACGAGAAGGAAAGTGATGTTACCTTGAGTTTTACTGGGGAATTCAATAGTATGATGGCCATGATGATAAAGAATCCTATTACGAACTTTTTGGCCACATTGTCGGCTAATCTAGAAAAGATATAAGGCTTGA
>JALHST010000022.1 GCA_022865355.1 Maribacter sp.
AGTTCCAGAACTCGGTCTCTTGTTGTTATTTTTTGTGTTAACCACCCTAGCGGCTATTGTCTATAATAAACGAAAAAATGCGGTCTAAAAATATAAAGGAAATTAGCTTCACCAGTGAGATTCGTGTTCGTTTTGTTGAGACCGACCCACTAGGAATTGTCTGGCATGGCAATTATATACAGTATTTTGAAGACGGTCGCGAGGCCTTTGGGCGGCATCATGGCATTTCGTACATAGATCAAAAAGAGCATAATTTTTCTACCCCAATCGTAAAATCAAGTAGCGAACATAAACTGCCCTTACGCTATGGCGATGTGGCAACCGTAAAGACTATATATATAGATTCCCCTGCTGCCAAAATGATCTTTAAATATGAAATCTATAACCCCGATGGCCAACTGGTCTGTACAGGGGAAACCGTACAAGTTTTTGTTGAATTGGATGGAGAGCTTTCCCTCACCATCCCTAAATTCTTTATGGACTGGAAGAAAAAAGTGGGATTATTAGATGAGTAAGGTATATCTATCATACAACAATATTGTTTCTTCCTTTGGGTTTGATAGTGAGGCAGCGGTCGATAAGGTTAAAAATGAAGTCTCAGGTCTTCAATGGGTCGATGACCCCATGCTTTTACCCAAGCCTTTCTATACATCTCGTATCGACCAAGAAAAATTACAGCAAGAATTGACCACGCTAGGTATTAAAGGCCAATTCACCCGATTGGAAAAGATGATGTTGGTTTCGCTTCACAAGGTAATCAAGGCAAGCAACGTGTCACTTACGACCAAGGTGGGTCTTATAATCTCGACCACCAAAGGAAATATAGACCTTTTGGACGAAGGCGGTCAATTTTCCAAAGAGCGTGTCTATTTAAGTGTAATGGGCAAGGTCATACACGATTTTTTTGGATTTAAAACAGAACCCATCGTGGTATCAAATGCCTGTGTTTCAGGTATATTAGCAGTCGCCATCGCCAAGCGTTTTATAAGACAGGGCAGATTCGATCATGTTTTTATCGTTTGTGGCGATTTGGTGACTAAATTCATTATGTCGGGGTTTAATTCGTTTCAAGCCTTGAGTGATGAACCCTGCAGGCCCTATTGCATCACACGTTCCGGAATTAATATCGGCGAAGTCTCCGCCAGTATCCTGGTTACGAATGATCCCGATCGTTTGGCCAAGACATCCGTTGCCATTCTTGGCGAAGGGTCCTGTAATGATGCCAACCATATTTCGGGTCCTTCCCGCACAGGCGAAGGATTATACCAAAGTATTCGATCGGCACTTCATCAAGCAAAACTAAAAGCAAACGACCTCGATTACATCTCGGGACATGGTACGGCAACACCATTTAATGACGAAATGGAGGCGATTGCCTTTGACCGCTTGGCGATGAACGACATACCCATGAACAGCCTTAAAGGGTATTTTGGGCATACCTTGGGGGCATCGGGCCTTTTAGAAACCATTGTTGGGATGCATTCGCTACATCAAAATACCTTGTTTGCTACCAAAGGTTTTCAAAAACTTGGGGTTTCAAAACGTATCAATGTCATTAAAGAAACTACAACTAGGGAATTGAATACTTTTTTAAAGACCGCTTCAGGCTTCGGAGGTTGCAATACAGCCGTTATATTTCAAAGTGTTAAATGAAAGATAATCCATATAAAATATCTGCTTATTGCCGTATTAAGGAGCAAAGGGTTTCTGTGAACGGGGAAATCATCCTTGAAAATTCGGGGATTGATTTCCCAGCCTTTATAAAATCGGTCTATAAATATTTTGATACCGATTATCCGAAGTTCTTTAAAATGGATAATTTGAGCAAACTCGCTTTTATGGCCGCCGAAATACTAATAAAAAGGGGAAAGATAGGGCTTGAAAAGAATCAGAATATCGCATTGGTGTTTTCGAATAGGGCATCCAGTTTGGATACTGACCGGAAACATGAGGATTCGATAAAAGACCTAGATAGGTATTATCCCAGTCCGGCCATTTTTGTGTACACGCTGCCCAATATTTGTATGGGCGAAATTAGTATACGGCACCATCTGTATTCTGAAAATAGTTTTTTTATATTTGACGAATTCAATCCCGGTTATTTAAATGATTACACACATGGCTTGCTCGAGGATGGAAAAGCGGATAAAGTACTTTGTGGTTGGGTCGAATTGGAAGAAGACGCATATGACGCGTTCTTATATATGGTCACTAAAAATGGGCCTATTGAACATAACGCTGAAGCTATAAATAGATTATATAAAAGATCATGGGAGATTTAAAGCAGGAATTAAAGGAAAAAATTATAGAGCAGTTAAACCTCGAGGATATTTCAGTCGATGAAATTGCCGATTCTGACCCACTCTTTGGCGATGGACTCGGACTTGATTCAATAGATACTCTTGAACTCATCGTCATGCTCGACAAGGACTACGGAATTAAATTGGCCGATCCCAAAGAAGGTAAAAAGATTTTTGAATCGATCGACACCATGGCCAAATATATCGCTGAGCATAAAACGAAATAGGTCGATAGCCCTTTTTAACTGTATTGACATTAGTAAATTTAATGTTATCCATACAATAGATTCACATGAGCAAAGGCATCGCCATCACGGGTATGGGAATTATTTCGGCTATTGGGAATGATGTAGCCGAAAACTATGCCGCACTCCTTAAAGGCCGGACCGGCATCGGCAAAATTTCAAAAATCGATACCGTACATAGGGATGCCATCATGGTCGGCGAAATTGATTTTACCAATCTAGAATTGGAAGCCTTATTGGGATTGTCGCATAACAATAACTACTCCCGTACCGCACTATTGGCCGCTATTGCAGCAAAAGAGGCGGTTGCCGATGCCAATATTACCGATATGAAAGCTTGGAGAACAGGGCTTGTTTCTTCAACAAGTGTCGGCGGAATGGACATGACCGAGAAATTTTATTACGATTATCTGGAATCTGACACCCATCGAAAGTACATCGAAAGCCATCATGCGGGCGATTCTACTCAAAAAGTAGCGGCTCAACTCGGTATTGAACAAAGCCTGGTGACCACCATCAGTACCGCGTGTTCCTCTGCTGCCAATGCCATTATGTTCGGGGCTAGGCTTATCAGGTCGGGGAAGTTGGACCGGGTCATCGTTGGAGGGTCGGATTGTCTATCGAAATTTACCATCAACGGATTTAAAACCTTGATGATCCTATCGGATACCTATAACACGCCCTTTGATGAAAACAGAAAAGGCCTTAACTTGGGCGAAGCTGCGGCTTTCCTGGTTCTGGAATCGGAAGTCGTGGTACAGACTGAAAACAAAAAAGTGTTGGCGTACCTGAAAGGCTACGGAAATGCGAACGATGCGTACCATCAAACTGCCTCTTCCGATAATGGGGATGGTGCCACCCTGGCGATGGAAAAAGCGTTGACAGTGGCAGGAATTGCTTCTTCCGATATTGACTATGTCAATGCGCATGGCACGGCAACAGGGAACAACGATTTATCGGAAGGAAGGGCATTGATACGAGTTTTTGGTGAACCCGGAGTTCCCGATTTTAGCTCTACCAAAGCCTATACGGGGCATACGTTGGCTGCAGCTGGTGGCATAGAGGCCGTGTATTCGGTTTTGGCCCTGCAACACGATGTCATCTATCCCAATTTGAATTTTAAGACCCCGATGAAAGAATTTAATCTACTCCCCCAAACAGTATTGAAACATAAGGAATTGAATACCATATTATCTAATTCTCTTGGTTTTGGAGGAAATTGTTCCACCCTTATTTTTTCCAAAAATCCATAAAGAAAAAATAAATAGGGGTATCGGACTATTATTTGAAAAGAAATGATGAAAGTATATATAAACGGTCTTGGATCCATTTCAGCCCAGAAAACCTTCGATAATGCGGAATTTTTAAGTGAAATAACCTCCTATGAAATCGACGTTTTGCCGGTAATCGATCCCGATTATAAGAACTTTATTCCCCCGGCTGCCGCCCGTAGAATGGCCAAGGGAATTAAAATGGGCGTAGTCGCATCAAAAATCGCCCTGAACGAAGCCGGGCTAGAAAATG
>JALHST010000178.1 GCA_022865355.1 Maribacter sp.
CAAGAAAATCAGGGTCAAGGAAAAGGAAATAAAGAGTCCTACCCCGCCCAATGTCGGAGTCTTATGTAAGTGGGTGCTGCGATCTTGTGGTTCGTCAAGAAGATTCCTTTTGCGGCCCAGGTAGATGATTACCGGGTACAATCGCATGGAGAGCAAAAATGCTGCAACCATAGCTAAACAACCCAAAAAGTATGGGTTGGCCAAGAATGCTTTTAAGTAGGTCATCTTAAAGATTTAAGTACTCAGATCGCCTTCATTCGTCATAGCAGAAAATCTCTCCGTTTCTTTTACCACTTTTGGTTTTTGAGGCGAAGCGAGTTAGGGCGCTACTTTCAGCATGAAAAACCGTGGGGCATTACGGTCGACATTCCAGCTCCTTGCTACAACGTACGCATAAGGCTCGTATAAATTTACCTTCAATTTTAGTAGAATTAGAATTTTTAAGACTATTTTCGTCCAAACGCACTTCTTGGACCGCATTTCAACCATCAAATTATAAGTGCAATCGTTTTTTTATAATATCCCCATTTCTTTGGTCCTGAAACCACAGTCTATGGGTCATTTTTCTTCCAGATACTGCCCTGCCCCTTTTGACATTTGAGGTTAGAATTTCCTCGAAATCTGATGTCAATTTTGAATTCTTTGCCCGGTGTTTCGAAAACTGCCACTCATGTTGCGATCTTCCCTGAACATCCATTTTTTGAATTGTGCTCGTAACGGCACTTTTAACAACCACGGGGTTATACACAGGTACCCTCTTTTTCCAAATTTTAAGAAACGGCATAAGATATAAAACCGAGCCGATGGGCACACTGATCAATAATTGCGCGTTTATATTCAAATTACCGAGTGAGAATACCAAACCTATAATCATGAGATTACCAAGAAAAATAGCAAAAGTAGCCTGCTTGTGAGCGAACCCTAGGTCTAAAAGGCGGTGATGAATGTGGTTGCGATCGGCCGTAAACGGACTTCGTTTATGCCATGCCCGAATACTAAAAACCCGCAAGGTATCGAACAACGGATAGGATAAAATGGCCAACAGCATCACCGGGGCATTGGCAATGGTAAAGGATGCTGAACTATCGGCATTCACTTCCAAAAAACCAATAGCCTGATACACCAATAAAAAACCCAGGAGCATGGATCCCGAATCGCCCATAAACAACTTTTGGGTATTCGAGAGATTGAAGTACAAAAATCCCATAATAGAACCTACCAAGGCAAATGAGACCAAAACTAGGAGATAGTTTTCTGCAAGCAAGTAGTAGATACCGAAGACCGTGCTTGCCAAAACGGTAAGTGATCCCGCCAGCCCATCGATGCCATCAATAAGGTTCAGGGCATTGATGACCAGAATAAAGACAAAAAGTGTGAATACAACCGAGGCTAAATACGGCAATTCCATGATGCCTAAAACTCCCCCAAAGTTGGTAATCCTAACACCGGTCAAGAAAATAACAATACATGCGGCGAATAGTTGCCCAATTAACTTTTTTTTTGGCGACATAAGGATGAGGTCGTCATTGACGCCCATGATCAAAAGGATCAAGGCGGCGGCCATTAGCGAAACGAGTTTGAGCAATTCTGGTTGTACGAGATCAACAACCACCCCTAACAACATGATAGTGAGTGAAAAAGCAATAAATATTCCGATTCCTCCCAAGGTCGGGACACTGGTGATATGCGAACTGCGCGTCTGGGGGTCATCCATTAAACCCTTTTTGTTGACCACATAGATGATTATAGGATACAATCGAAAGGAGGCCAACATGGTTATGATTACAGAGACCGATGCCAGAAAATAAATATTGGAAAATAAATCAGGTAGGTTGGCCATCATTTTCGGAATGTAATATATTTAATCCTATTAAAAGCACACCCAAAAAGAATAAGCTTTTCTCGTATTGACTACTTTGTATGCAGTGTGAAGGGCAATCGAAGTATTTATGTTAATACTTGGATGTTGTATTAGAAATCCCTTCAGCCTGCAAATTTAAAATTAAGATGGCGAATCATAGGTGTCTTATTGAAATATTTTTTGACTTTTTCGATGAACTGTAAAATAAAGCGTGAAATTCGTTCAAAATGCCGATTTTTGGACTTATTTAAATGAAATTCATAATAGGCATTCATAAAAATACCGTGCTACATCGCAATAATAATTCGTAAACAACCAGAATAGGTTTAGCTTGATACGGTTCATTTAGCCCATTTCCCGGCTTTTTTTATTGCCATAACCGGCGGGGTCCACCTCCCTTTGACTAAAGGGAGGAACAAGTTAGTAAGGTACTTGGAACTTTTTCCCCTATTAAGTCCCGATAGCTATCGGGGGCGGGAATCCACCTCCCTTTGGCTAAAGGGAGGAACAGCTTAGTAAGGTACTTGGAACTTGTTCCCCTCTTAAGTCCCCCCCGATAGCTATCGGGGCTATCGGGAGTGGGGAATGAATCCCCGCCTGAGGCGGGGAGAAAGGGGAGTTCTGTTTTTTTGCCAAAACCCTCCGTCCCCCGCCACCGGCGGGGCCCACCTCCCTTTGACTAAAGGGAGGAACAAGTTGTTAGGGGAGTTTCTTTTTCTAACAAAACCCTCCGGTCCCGCCGGTGGCGGGACCACCTCCCTTTAAAAAAAAGGGAGGAGCAAGTTGGAAAGGGTATTACTCAAAAACCGTAGTCCTTGTTTTTTCAGGTCCCACGAACTCCCGTAAGTTAATTTGCATACCCGATTTTTGCCTGTTTTCCTTAATCTTCATAATATCCTCTGGCCTGATCTGGCTTTTATGACATGCAAGTGCCGACATGGCCTGGTCCAAGTTATCCTCTGAATA
>JALHST010000179.1 GCA_022865355.1 Maribacter sp.
AAATCTTGTTTATCTGCCATATGAAATACCTATTTCTAACCTATCTATTAAGTCGTATGGCTTTTCCTGAGTGACTTCGAAGTGTAATTTTACAGGGCGAGTGGACAAAGGCTAGTACCCGTGGCGTAATACGAGAAGCTTCTAATTTCTATAAAATTACGGAGATTTATTTAAATCACCAATTGCCTCTAAAAAAAAGTTAATGCTACGAATTTCTTATCTCAATGTGTGAGGGCAATTTTTTCCTCGATTTATCTTGTTGTAAATCGGGTTCTCAGATCGTGAAGTACTATCTCGAATAGGAGAAATAGCAGGATTGATACTAGGGATTTCCCAAGGTAATACTATTTATTTAAATTACGAATTTCAATTCCCTTAACCTCCGGACGTTTTATCAATTCGTTGTTACCAATAGGATTCATGCTAAATATGTAATTTAAATCCAAAAACAGGAAGATCCCCCTGCGCAAAATCAATCGCTGGATATCTTGTAAATCCCAATTTTTCATACATGCCCCAGGCAATTTTCATCGATTCGGTAGAATGAATAAAAAGCTGATGTTGACCGTGTTTTTTGGCACGTTCAATACACGCTTTGGTGAGTAGTTTCCCGATTCCTTTGCCTCTTTGCTGTGGATCAACCGCTAGTAATCGAAATCCGGAAGCATTTTTGATTTCTGATATGGTCCCGCCAGAACCATAGTTTTTTAGATTGCTGAAGTATTCCACTGCTCCGACCACTTTGGCATCATCCGAAATAGCTACTAAAAGTTCGGTGTTCTCTTTTTCGATTCCTTTGCCAACCTGCAAGAGCATTTTATAATAGTCAGGTTGTTCCGATTCTTTTGGAAAACCCTCCAGTTGGGAATACACGTTGACCGTTAATTTACCAACACTTTCAAATTCTTTATCTTGGGCATTTCTTATTTTCAATCCTTGGGCATTCATATTGAAACTTAGCTTGGTAATCTTACATATATTTTGTCCGTAATTTACTCACAATCTTCTAGAGTAAACTATTCCTTTAATTGTAATTTTTGCCCATAATCAACACGTTGCTTTTGAACGGCTTTTATAAATTCCTGAGAGGTAGAAACCCAGCCAAATAATGTTTGAATCGATAAGATAGATGCGTCATGGTTACTTCTTGGCAAACCATAGCCAATCGGTTCGGCCGTGCAATCTTCCAAAACTATGGAGGAATAATCCCTAAACATGGCATCGCGTAAAGTCGACTCTACACATATGCTGGTAGTGCAACCGGTAAAAATGAGATATTTTTTACCCATTTGTTTTAGGAGCGAATCTAATTCGGTTTGGTAGAAGCCACTAAACCGGGTCTTATACATGACAATATCGTTTTTCTGTGGTTTAAGTTGTGGTACAATTTCCGTACCCCAGGAGTTTCTAATTAAAATCCTACTCTTGGTACCATCGGGTGCCTTTATGGTGTCACCAACATGCATAAATTGAAGATGTCTGACACGATTTGGGGATTCTTCACTTCCGAGATCGGAAAGATCATCATGATAGCCCATTTTGAGATAAATGATCGTTATGCCTGCATTTCGAGCAGCCTCTAAAACTTTTGAGGTTGGCGAAATAACTTTTTGGATCATTGAAATGTCAATACCAGCCCTTTGGAACATACCGCCAACACTGCCGAAGTCGTTCTCCATGTCGACAACAATAACGGCAGTCCTAGCCGAATCGATTGCAATGGAGTCGGGTTTGGCCATTATATGAATATTCTTATCGATTAGGTTCGTATTGTGCGATGAACTGGTAATATCAGGCACCTTGGAATTCTTGTTATTTTCAGTCTTTGTCTTTTCCTTGCACCCTAGGATTAGCACTATAAACGGGATTATTATCAGATAATATGGTTTCATATGCTGCTGTTTTATTGTATTACTGAAATCCGGTGTTCAAGCGGTTTACCCCCAACCATCGGCATGCGAATACTTGCGGTCTTGTGTATAAGAATTTTTCGAAAAGAAATTCAGATTGAGCAAAAGAGCAACGACCTTTAGTCAAGCATTAAAGTAGCTATTATTTTTATACGGTGTCGGCTTTTTTTATTTAAGGACTTCCAGTAATATTTTTCATTCAATAAGTACTTTGCTTTTTGTTTTAGATATAACCAGGCATTCCTTTGAAATTACTGCTTGAATGGGCTTGAAAAGCGTATCTTTATCAAAGTACTTTTTATTCTGCGGATAGTAATTATCCTTTCGCGGCACTTGACCGAATTGCTTGGGTCTTCTTCCTAAGCCTTCATTTTGATTAATGATACCCTAGTGGTCAACTTCATGCCTGACTGCTAGCAAATTTCTATTTACTAGTAATTTTAACCGAACGCTTTGCGCATTTCATTAGTCTGCAATTCGTTTCAATTCAAAAAAACATGGCTTTATTAAAAATGGGGGTTATTGGAACCTCAAAAAAAGAAGACGAAAGGCGCGTGCCCATTCATCCTGAGCATTTAAAAAGACTTGCAGAACCTATTCGCAGACAACTTATTTTTGAGGAAGGCTATGGCGCGCCTTTCAATATGGAAGACCGGGAAATTAGCGATTTAACGGGTGGAATAGCGACGCGAAGTGAACTATTATCCGATGTCGGCTCCGTAATAATTGCCAAGCCCATTTTATCGGATTTAGAAGCGCTGAAAGAGGGGGGAACTATTTGGGGTTATCCGCATTGTGCACAACAAATGCAGATTACACAAAAAGCGATCGATAAGAAGTTAACCTTGATTGCCTTTGAAGATATGTATGTGTGGCATCCCAATGGGCAAATGGGAAGACATACGTTCTATAAAAATAATGAATTGGCCGGATATTGCGCAGTAATACATGCACTTCAATTAAAGGGCATAGATGGCCATTGTGGAAACCAAAGAAAAGTAATCATCTTTAGTTTTGGCGCCGTAAGTAGGGGCGCCATTTATGCTCTAAAAGCACATGGTTTTCGGGATATTACCATCTGTATTCAACGACCCGATCATGAAGTTAGGGAAGAAGTATTAGATGTACATTATACAAGACTTAGAAAAGGAATTGGGAACGAGCCCAGATTGATCGTTGTCGAACATGATGGTTCGGAACGCCCATTATTAGACTTAATAAATGAATCTGAAATACTTATTAATGGCACCTATCAGGATACCGATGATCCCATTGATTATGTAAAAGAGGATGAAAAATCGATGCTTAGACCCGGAACACTGATTATAGACGTCAGTTGTGATGAAGGTATGGGATTTTATTTTGCAAAACCGACCACTTTTAAAAACCCGATTATTGCCATTGATAAAATTGATTACTACGCCGTAGATCATACCCCGAGTTATTTTTGGGAAAGTGCTTCCAGATCCATTTCCGCCGCATTGATCGTACATCTACCTTCGGTGATATCCAGTCGCGAAAGTTGGTATGAAAATATGACCATTAAAAATGCTATAAATATCGACAAAGGAGTCATCGTAAAAGACACGATACTGAAATTTCAGAATCGTAGCGCCGACTACCCACATAGTGTAAAAGAGCATCTTAAATTTTTTAGTCCAGTTCTATCTTGACATCTATGGGAATTATCGAGATCCTGCGTATTTTAAGATCTAAAAACTAGTCCTTTTAAATGTAGGGATTTTCAATATAGGGGAAGGAAGCTTTTAATTATCGCGGGTATTGTGCTTTCGTTATTTTTTACGAATTTATTAATGATGCGCAATACGCTCTTGTAATTGTGTCAACATGGTCTGTCTCGATCGTATTTTACCAATGGCATTATAGGTTCTTCCCATATCGCCAATTACATAATTTTCCAACATCGGGGTTCTTAAAATCATTTCATAATCGTACGTTATATTGCGATTGTCTTTAATGGAAGCTACTTTTTTATAAAAGGCTTTTACGTCCTCTTCATTTATTACCAAACTCCCTGTGGAATCGTTCATGTAGCCTTCCGGTAAATTGTACATTAAGGGTTCAAATCGACTTTCAACGAATCTCGTTATTGAACTAAACGCATTCTCTATTAGAACAAAGTCAGCATAATATCGCGATAGATCTTTCAATAGTTCTTTTTCCTTAAAATTGTTAAACTCGCCCATTGACTTGGCCGAATCGAAGGTTGTTACATTATTTGTGGGATTTACCGAATAAAATAATGGCTCTACATACTCACCAAATTTATCAATACCCATCGTTCTGTTTGGGTTTCTGATGTACGTTAATAAGGTGTCTAAATATTCTATTCGCTTTATGTGGAATTTTATATAATAATTTAACTTTTCCTGATCTTTTTTCAGGTCTACGAGTACATTTTCAAAGAAGTTTTCCTCTATCCGTTTTGCCTTTTGCTCATCATTCCAGTTATTTATTTGAAGCGCAATCAAAATACCTATAACTACCAATACAATTTCGCCAATGGCATATTTAAAATAGTTACCGGTTCTGCCCTGATCCAGGAGTTTTTTGCGAATATTTTTAAAGAATTTGATCATCGTTTGATATGATTTTCAAGTGATTTTATGAGGTCATTGGCCATTTGGAGTATTGTAATCGAACGTTGATGGATCTTATATGCCAAAGTGATTTCTAGATTGGTCACCTCATAAAATTGACCTGATTTTAGACTTTCAAGAAAAAACTTTTGATCAAATTCTGAAATTGATTCTGGGTTATCCCTATCAAATGGCGCTTTGGAATTCGTAAATGGAATATAGCCACTTTGCTTATTGGATGTACTTTCATAGGTTCGATTTAAATAGTTATAATAATCTATTATGGCTTTTCTTAAACTATCGTTTTTGATTTTCCTAAAGTTTCCGGTATTGACAAGTTCATCATACGTCGTCTTTTTAAAATCCCATACGATATTACCAAACACTCCGCCATACCTAATTTCAGCTAAAAAGTTCAAAGTGTCCATTGGTATGTAATTACCTTGAAAAAATGCCTTCCCAAGTTCTAGACTTTTTATTTTTTTATCATAGCGATTGAGCACATTCAATTCAGTGTAGTCTATATCTGCCTTTAAGTCTTCTATTAAATTTTTAAGATACCCCTGTTCCAAATCACCGTCTTTTCTAATTTCATTCCAATTATTAATTTGTAATGCTATGAGAATACCAATAACTACAAGAACAATCTCACCAAGAGCATATTTAAGGTACCTGCCTGCCGGTAGGGTAGGGTTGGCAGTGCTATTTTCCATTAGGATTGATTGACGAATTTTCCGAAAGAATTTTATCATTGGTTAGTTGGTTGGTTTTAATGAAGGCTAACGTTTTGATTACGGTGCGTTTGGCATTTAAGCGCCCCAAATTTTCAAACCACTGCTAAATTTATTTATAGCCAATATCTTCATTTCTAGTATTACTGCCAAATGCACTATATTTTTTGTTAGATGAAGTGTGCTTTAATAATTGCATTTTATTTGTTTTTAATTCCAAACAAATCTTTTAACGAATTGTGTTCTCGATGTAACAACCAAACGATGATCATTCCAAAGACAAAATTAGATGCTATTCCCTCGATCATGTGGCTAAGACGTACACTGGCTAGTGGCATTAACGGGTTTTCTAAAATTAGTCCTGAAATCTGTGGTATTGTAAAGAAAAGTCCCAGAAGAATGGCAGTCCACCATGCATTTACTTTCGAGCCACGAATTATGGGGATTGAGCATAGAGTCCAAAGCATGGCACGCAAAGCCTGAAACGGCAATAATCCCGAATCTGTTCTTAAAGTATTGATGGTGTGCTCCCAAAAAGGCAGGATGGCCCCGGGACTTCCATAAAAAGAACGCAAGTCTGGATTTTGCCATGCAATATAGTAACCTGCAGCCCAATAGAGTAGAATATAAAGAAGTATGATGCCCAATAATTTGAATAACAATTGTTTAATAGGCATTTTTGCTGTTGCCGAAGGTTCTCTCGTGTTATTCGTTCTTCTTTTTCCCAGAATCAATACCGCAAGTGGTATATAAACAAAAGCTACGGGTAAACCCATAATAAACAGTCGTGGTAAAAGTTTTGCATTAACTGTAATATTTGACATAAAATACCAAGTTTCAATTTGTGTTAAAAAAGTTACTGCTCCGTAATAGGCAAAGGCCAATGCCAGGGCTAATTTCCATCCATGCCAGCGTGAGCTTAGAATTAATGCAATGATAAAAAGGGTGTTGAGTATCCCGAAAATCAAGAATCCAATATTATCAGGTACCAGGCCCGGTTCCGATTCTATATCCGGAAGCATCCCCGAAACGGCCATTGACCCAATGACGAACAGGATAAAAAATAACAATAACAATAAAGCAGTACGGCCGGTCCAAATCAAAAGTTGTTTTACGTTCATGAATTTATTTTTACATTGAATATTTCATCTAACGTTTGGATATACGCACCGTTACGTATATTTCTACTTTGTCAATACTACTAATCTAGTGGATTTTTAAGGGTTTTGAAAGTATTCGTCTCCACATAGGTGTTTATTCCGATGGTGGGTTTTAAACCTATCTTAAAATTACCTAAATCTTCCCGAAATTCGGGCTATGGCGAATATAAATAGCGAAGAAGAGATATAAACTAAAAAAACCCTTTCAAAAAAGTGAAAGGGTCTGTAGCGAGAGAGGGACTTGAACCCTCGGCCTCCGGGTTATGAATCCGACGCTCTAACCAGCTGAGCTACCTCGCCGTCGGTTTTTAAAACGGCTGCAAATATAAAGTTTAATTTATTGCACATCAAACTTACGACCCCAAAAAAATATTATAGAGCTTTTATTTTTTTATCATGTATAAATATATATATTGCCCAAAGTAAATACCAATTGAAATGAGCAATAAAGTCAAATTTGAAATTGAATTCGTAATTCAATCGTCACCGCAATTGCTTTACCAATATTTGGCCACTCCGTCCGGTCTGTCTGAATGGTTTGCAGACAATGTCAATTCCAGGGGCGAAATGTTCAGCTTTATCTGGGACGATTCAGAGGAAGAGGCAAAACTGCTCAAAAGAAAAAGTGATGAGTTCGTTAAATTCGCCTGGGAAGATAATGACGATGACACCTATTTTGAAATGAAGATCATCGTCGATGAAATTACCAAGGACGTTTCTTTGTTCATCACCGACTTCGCCGAAGAAGATGAGGTCGAAGAGGCCAAAATGCTTTGGGCCAACCAGATATCAGACCTGAAACAGGTTTTGGGTTCCCGTTAGTCTATTTTAATAGAAATAGTATCTTTGGTCCCGATAAAAACGGGACCTTTTTTATGGTAAATTTTAATGGGGACATACGTACCGATGACCAGCGGTTTTTGGATCATGAAAATCGCGGATTGCGCTATGGGGATGCTCTTTTCGAGCAACTGCGGGTCGCCCAGGGCGAAATATGCTTCTGGGAGGAACATTATTTGAGGCTCATGGCGTCTATGCGGATCCTGCGTATGGATATCCCTATGAAATTTACCATGGAATATCTTGAAAACGAAATCCTCAAGACCGTTGCGAATTGCACCGAAGGCGATCCCAAGAATGCCACCCACGTGCGATTCACTGTATTTCGGAACAATGGGGGAGAATACCTGCCCGTAGCCAATGAGGTTTCATTTATTATCGAAGCGGATAGATTGCCAGCCAGTTTTTATGTATTCGACGAAAGCCCTTATGAAGTCGAACTTTTCAAGGACTATTATGCCAATGCGGGCTTGTTGGCCACGTTGACCACGAACAATCGGATATTAAATGTTCTCGGGAGTATTTTTGCCAAGGAAAATGGCTATGATGATTGTTTGCTCTTGAATACCAACAAACAGGTCGTCGAAGCCTTAGACGGAAACTTGTTCATGGTGAATGGGACAACCATTACTACGCCCCCGATACTTGATGGCTGTTTGAACGGGACCTTACGCCATCAAGTAATCGCCATCATAGACAAATTAGAGGACCTTATCCTGAAGGAAGCCTCTATTTCACCTTTCGATCTTCAAAAGGCCGATGAACTTTTTATTACCAATGTGACCGTGGGAATTCGCCCCATAACCCACTATAGGAAGAAGCATTTTGAAAGCACGGTAGCGAAAAGTTTGCTCGGGAAACTAAATGCCGTGGCTAGGTTTCAGAAGAATTAATTGAGATTCGGATTTTCAGGGGCGTTCGACCATATCAGATAACTGCCACCCAACTCGATCATTTTCTCTTTCCAAAACGCCACCGACGACTTTTGAATGATGGCACTTTCATACTCGTTCTTGACCACGATCCAAGATTTTGAGGATAATTCGGCATCAAGCTGCAGGCTAGACCAGCCTGAATATCCTAAAAAGAAACGTATATCCTCGTCAGAAATTATTTTTTGATTGATGAGGCTGACGGTTTTGTCAAAATCGCCTCCCCAATAAATGCCGTCTGATATCTCTACACTATTGTCGATCAAATGGGGTACTTTGTGAATAAAATAGAGATTGTCCTGTTCTACGGGACCGCCGTTGTAAACTTGTAATGGAATTTCAATTTCGGTAATCAGATCGCTGATGGTATAGTCTAAGGGTTTGTTCAAAATAAAGCCCACTGATCCTTCCTCATTGTGTTCGGCCAAAAGTACGACCGAGCGATTGAACGACACATCACCGGTCAACGCCGGTTCGGCAATCAGAAGTTTTCCCTTTTGTGGTTTTAGCCCTACCATGGTCGTATTTACTTTGGTATCTAAAATAACATATTTATGAATATAAAAGAAAGCCCGGTAACAAAAAAAGCATTCCGCTATTCGCGAAATGCTTTTCGTTCATGGTTTGTGTATAGACTAGTTTACAGCTTTGCCCAAATCGGCTCCGGCTTTGAACTTAACAACATTCTTAGCTGCAATTTTGATAGTCTTCCCAGTTGATGGGTTTCTACCTTCCCTTGCATTTCTTCTGGAAACGGACCAAGATCCAAAACCTACTAAAGATACCCTGTTACCTTTTTTAAGGGATTTTTGAACATTTCCCAAGAAAGATTCCAAAGATTTCTTTGCCGCTGCTTTTGTGATGCCAGCGTCTGCTGCCATAGCATCGATTAATTCTGTTTTGTTCATAATGTGATTAATTAATTGTTGTTAAAATAATTATTAAACGTGTAACAAATTTATAGGTATTTGTACGCGAAGCAAGTAAAATAGGGGGAAATCAGCATTTTTGTTGATAACTCGAGAGGTTTGTTAATAAAGTAGGGCTTTTTTTACGTTTCTCCCAGCCCAATGACTGCGGGGCTTTAGACCATATGGGCCGTTTCGGAAAAATTTACCCCGTTCAACACGTCTTGAATTGCCATTTTTCGCCGTCCTGCAAGTTGAATTTCCGTAAGATGTATAAAACCGCCTTTAACGGCGACTTTCATCGCTTTCTTGTCAACTAGTACCTGCCCGATTTTAACGTTGTGTTCCCCAAATTCCTTGGTGGCCGCATAAATTTTTACGAAAATAAGGTCATCACCGTTCATTAGGGTCGACCATGCCGTGGGATACGGGCTAAGGCCTCTGATATGATTATAGATTTCGTCGACGGTTTTGCCCCAGTCTATCTCACAGGTCTCCTTACTGATT
>JALHST010000180.1 GCA_022865355.1 Maribacter sp.
AAGAAGGGCATACAAGATGCTAATAAAAAAGAGAATGATCCAAAATGTTTGAACTATCAATCCGTTGAAAGCCAACCGGATACCTTCCTGCACTAGATCAGCTACAATCCCCATCACCCCCATCAGGGCAAGTAGCTCCCCAATAATAAGTGCCACTATGATATATAGCGAAAGCAACCAGCCCCCTTTGAATTCCGTTTTGAAATTGAAAAGGGCGGTCTTACCGCTTACCAAGGTCACTTTGCCGTAAGCGACCATTAACACGTAAGTGAAGATACAGGAAAGCAACAACGCCCAAAAGAGGCCCATCCCGTATTCGGCACCTGTTTTGGCCATAGTGGTCACACTGCCCGTACCTATGTTGTACCCAATTAAAAATAATCCGGGACCTACCGTACTTAAAGCCAGGATGATTTTTTTGGAAAGGGATGTGTTTTTCATTCGATTAATCCTGACTATAGACCAATGAGCCGTCTACATATGTTTTCTTAACAATCATTCGATTATTTTTTATGGTGAACAACACCAGATCGGCCCGTTTGCCTATTTCGATCGCGCCCAGTTCGTTTAGGGAAAATAATTTCGCAGGATTCGTGCTCGCCATTTGAATGGCATTTTTCAAACCACATTGGGTGTACTCCATGACCACCCCGATGCACTTACTTATGGGGGAGGCAGCACCCGCCAATACATTTTCCTTAGGAAGTTGTACCACATCGGGGGTCAATACCAGCTTTCGTTCGCCACGGATATACTCCCCTGGTGGAAGGCCTGCCAAATCGAGTGCGTCGGATATTAGTATAATCTTTTCAACGCCTTTTGTTTTATAAAAGGTGCGTACTTCCTCACGGTTCAGGTGAAAGCCATCGACGATAATGCTGGCCGTAAGGGCATCGTTCGATAGCTGTGGCCATAGGGGATTGTTGTGGCGGTTGATTTCATTCGCGCAACCATTGCCCAAGTGGGTCGCCATTTTTGCACCCGCTTCGACCGCGCTTAGCACGTCGGCCGCCGAACCATTGTGATGCCCTAGGGAAACGGTCACCCCGCTTGCTACACATTTTTTGATAAAAGGAATAGCGCCATCTAGTTCCGGTGCAAGTGTCAAAAGGATGATGCCGTTATCCGCCGCCTTTTGTATTTCCTGAAACTCATCCCAATCAGGAGCTTTTATGTACTTTTCCAAATGTGCCCCACGGAATCCCGGTAGAGGCGAAATATAGGGCCCTTCCAAATGAAATCCGGGAATGGAAGGGCCTATTTCTGGGTCTTGCCTTGCTTCGGCCAAGATGGCAAAGTTCTTTTTGATGCGTTCAATATCGTTGGTTATGACGGTAGGAAAATAGGAAGTTACCCCTGCCTTCCAGAGTGCCTTCGTAGCTTTTTTCACTCCTTCTACGGTTAAGTCGGGACCCGAAAAATCAACTCCCAGATATCCATTGATCTGCACATCGATCAAGCCGGGAGCTAAATAAACATCCGGGATATCTGCTTGATTATCCAATGTGGTCAATTCTACAATTACGCCATTTTCGATACCAATGGAAACCAAGCTTTCATCGGAATAGAGGACGCCTTTTAGGGTATCTTTTTTGATAGGTTCCGGTACCGTCAATAGAAGCATCAGCGCAAGTAGGGTTCCAGTTAGAGTTTTCATAAGCCTGGTTTTATAATTTCATTTCCCAACCATTTTCGTAAGAGCGGGACCATAATTCTTGGGCATTGGTATTGTTCATGATATGGCCGTTCGAGGGGTCAATATTCAATGACTGCCCAACCCTTAGGGCAATATTCCCCAATTGAACGAGAAGGGTACTTTTATGGCCTGAGTCAATTCCTGCGTTCAGCTCGGTACCTTTTCGAATGGCATCGAACATATTCTGTATGTGAAGCGCATCTAATTTTTCTGCGGGATTACTTTTATTTCGGGCGTCGATTACTTCGGTATGTTCTACCTTTTTCACTATTTTTCCATCTAGGTCAAAAAGTGTATAGCTGTTACCGCCGGGGATAAGCATACTTCCGTTTTCTCCATAGAAAACAACGCCCACGGCACTACCCTCGATCTCTTTGCCATTACAGCTTCTACCTTCCCAGGACATAGTTGTCCCATTATTGAAATCGAGATTAATGATTTGGGTATCGGGGGTTTCCCAATCGTCCTTGTAGCGATATCGACCTCCGTTGGAACTCACCTTGATGGGATAATCAACCCCCATGCCCCAACGCAAAAGGTCGATCATATGTGTACCATTGTTCAAGGCCTCCCCGGTACCCCAATGCCAATGCCAGTGCCAGTTATAATGCACAAGATTATCTTTAAAGTTCTTTCGGGGGGCAGGGCCTTGCCAAAGTTCCCAGTCCAACCAATCGGGCACCGGTACTTCCTTTCCGATTCCGATGGAGGGTCTATTGTTCGAATACCACCCTTTGCCGAAATAAACTCGGCCAATGGCCCCGTTTTTCAAGGCGACAATCCCTTCGAGGACATTGGGCCACGACCGTCTCTGGTTTCCCATCTGAACGATTTTGCCATATTTGCCGGCCGCTTGCACCAGTATTTCACCTTCGTTGGGGTTATGGCTACAAGGCTTTTCCAAATAGACGTGTTTGCCCGCCTGCATGCCCATTAACGCTGCCGGGGCATGCCAATGATCGGGGGCGGCGATGACCAAGGCATCGACGTCCTTGCTTTCCAGAGATTTTCGAAAATCAGGGAAGGCCTTTGCTTCTATAGTCTGACGGTCTTTTAATGCGGTCAAACACCTAGAAAGGGCCCTGCTGTCCACATCACAGACATGGATCACATCGCAATTGTCCTGAGCCGAAAAATTCTGTGCCAATGCATTGCCGCGGCTATTAACGCCCATTATCGATACCTGTATTCTTTCGTTTGAACCTAGGATGCGCGTATAGCTTTTGGCGCTAAAATGTGGTAAAAGGCTACCGGCAACAACCGCCATGGATCCTTTTTTAATAAAATTTCTTCTGGAGTTGACGGTTTTTTTCATCGAGTGGGTTTTAGAAGATCTTGTGCAGCCTACAAGATAATAAATTAAGGGAAGGCAATAGACGGGAAAGGTGGGTCGAATGGTAGAAATACCGAACTAATCCCAATATGATATTCAAATATGTTGTAATGTGCTTTCGACACTCCCGAAAAAAACTTTATTTTTGCGCACTTATTTTATTGGCCTCATAGTTCAACGGATAGCCCCGTCCCGATAGATTCTGTGTTAAATATCAAGTGATTTTTCGTTTATTTAATTAATTTTGTCTTCTAAAACAGCTATAAGCTAGTTTGTAAAAGGGCATTTTCTGCTTTTATGCAGTGTGCTCTTTTTTCTTGGTAGTCAACTTGATAGACCGATCCGTTTTTAAATACCACATAGATAAGCTCCAGCATCTTTCTTTGTACCGCTATCAGTGCTTTCATCTTGATTCCGTTTTTCGATACGATCCTTGTATAAAGGGCCCTATGGTGTTGATTGTACTTTACCGAGGAAAGGGAGGGCAGGTGCATGGCCTTTCTCAGATGTTTATTGCCTCTTTTTGATATTCTCGGTTTTCCTTTCACAGAGGTCCCTGATAATTTTTCCTTCACATCAAAGCCCGCATAACTGGTAAGCTGCTTTTTGTTCCTGATCAATTCGAACCCGTTCGTTTCCGCCAGGACCGTTACGGCGGTAAGATGCCCCACCCCTGGTATCGTGGATATTTTTTTTATCGTATCCTTTACTTCTGGTTGTGTATCGATCAATTTTACGATGTCCTTTTTTATCTCCGCCTCTTGTCCGTTCAAGAATTTGATTCTTTCCTCCAACCTGCCCAAGCTCCTGGGATTTGGTAACGCTTCCGATTTCTCGGCGTGGAGCCGGTTTTTTACCATTGCTCTTTCTTCCACGATCTGATCACGCTCCCTGGTGAGCTGTTTCAGTTCCTTGTACAGATCTTTTGGACGCACCCAGCTATCGAGTTTTCGTTCAAGTCCGAACCTGGCAATGGCCTGGGATGCCGTTTTGTCATTGACCGTCTTGATGTCCAAGGTTTTAAAGTAGTTGCTTATCTTGTTCGGCAGGACGATGCTAAGGTCAAGGCCCCTCCCGTCCAGATAATGGGCAAGCCGCTCGTGATAGACCCCTGTGGCCTCCATTACGTACCGGACCTTATCGGCGTCCCTGGAATATGATTCCACCCACTTGACCAGCATGGCCATACCTTTGCCTGAATTAGCGAATACTTTGTACGAAACTATTCCTATATCAAGATCTTCGTACATCCTTCCCAAGGATACGACCAGTTCCTTTTGCGCAACGTCGACCCCCGCGACTTCCTTTAAGACTTTTTTCACGTATGCCATTTTTTTTGGTTAACAAAGTGATATATCCCCCAACGTTTTTTCTCCTAGTTGGATATTCTGGATAAGGCCCTGGGGCCTTTCCTTACATTCTGTTCAAACTCCAAGAGACATAAAAGGAACAAGGTCATATCTATCGGTCGATATATCTTCAAGATTATCTAGCCATCGGTTGACTCTTATCCCTTTCACTTATATTTACAAATCTAACTTTTTAGATAAAAACAAACATAGGAGCTATCGGGGCTATCGGGGGGACGTAAGAGGGGAACAAGATAAAAGTGAACGGAGGATTTTGGTAAGAAGTCACAATTCCCCCATTATCCCACCAAGGCCAATATTCAAATCTCCTTAAAAAAAGTTGTATTTTTTCCTTACGGCAGAATTGCTAGGGAACGAGAAAAATCTGTTCATGGTATCGATCCGGATTTCTGAATTTGCCCGTGCTTCTTCCACTGGGGGAAGTATATTCTAAATCGACTTATTTAGCAACCGTTTTTGTTAGTTGGCCGGTCGAAACAGCGTTTTCGGTTGGGGCTGTGTAGATTATGGTATTCGTTATGTCATCGATTTCGACGGTGCCCTTATTCGATGTAGCCGTTACCGCTAGCTGAAGGCCGTTGCTTTTGGTTTCATTAGTGAGGGCATCGGGCATGTTATTATACTTTGCATCAGTCGCATCTAAATTGTCGGACGTTGAAATGGCCATATCTTCTGGGTTCATAGTAGCGGAGAGCACGTATTCGGTCATCAAATCGTTATCCTTTTCACAAGAAATAGCGCCAAAAATGCAAACAAAAAGTACACTCAACTGAATGATTCTGAGGGGGAAATATTTCATAAGTAGATCAAGGTAAAAATTAGCAACTGAATTATTGGGTTTTACAAAACTATATAATTTCGCTGAATCATCGATGAAACAAATTATATATTCGATGAAATGCACAAATTATCTATTCTTAGTCTTACGTCGAAACTACATGCTTCGGATTACAGGATGTTATTTTTTCGATGAACGGTCGTTTTTTTTAACATATTCCCGTTAAAATAGCGCCGCGTGACCCTCAATGTCTAAAACGAGAAGCTTTCAATTTTGGGAACGTTTGGTGAAGAAAGACGAAAGACAGAAGACGAAAGACAAAAGAAGAAAGAAAAAAGACGAAAGACGAAAGACGTAAGAATATCTAATAACCTAACAACTCAATAACTTAAAGCAATAAGGACTGCGCAGAGGCTATTGGTCTAAAGATTACCAAGGCATGCTTTCTTATTGGGGGTTTTTCGTTTCGCGCTTCGTATTCAGGCTGTCCATCTCCTTGCGAAATCGCAGGATGACGATCGTATCCATTTGTCGGTAGATACTATCGCGCATGGCCGGCCAATTACGGCCATCCATTTCAATGACGAACTTTTGGATGTTCGTAAACCGCCCAACGTTATGCCGATTCGCCTTCCAGTAAGCCGCCGTACTTTCCCGATGTTTTAAATCCTGGAGATAGATGCCAATACCAAAGCCTAAACAAATGATGGCAACGACAATGAAAAAGGTACTTCTTTTTACCATGGTACAAAATCTAGGTTCAATTGTTTCAGATTGGGGTCTCAAACCCTTGCCTCTCAATATTCAAAATATGGGCAACTTGGGTTATACTTCCTACAAATTTAGGAATCTTTTGATTACCGAATCTGAAATAGCATCTGTAAAGTACGGGGTTGAAACGTAGAATAGAAATTAAATCGGTTGTTATGCGCGATTTTCGGGTTCAATCAGCGACTGGGTACCACATTTTTAATATTTTTATAATCTGCTTTAAATCAGAAGATTATAAAAACAGGTTTAACGGAAATCCTATTTTTGGTAGGATGTGCGGTCTTTGCTAAAATTTCCTTACCTTTTAAGAGGGAAATACAAAAAAAACCATAATGAAACATTTCTGCGCCCTAAGGGGTCATTGGCATCTACTCGCCCTACTTCTAGTCGGTGCGTTATTTTTAAAGGGATGCAATACCACCAAAGTCGACCCGGACGAAGAGGAATGGATTTCCTTGTTCGATGGTACTACCATGGATACTTGGGTGCCAAAATTCGAAGGTAGTGAGCTAGGGGTCAACTATAAGAATCGATTTATACTAAAGGATAGTTTGCTTAGCGTGCGTTATGCACCCACCGATACGTTTAATAATGATTTTGGCCACCTGTATTACAAGGATAGATTCTCGTACTATCGTTTAAAGGCCACCTATCGTTTTGTGGGCGAACAACAAACAGGGGGTCCAGGATGGGCGTTGCGCAACAACGGTTTGATGCTCCATTGCCAAGACCCTACCTCGTTAGGCCTTGAACAAGATTTTCCGATTTCCTTGGAACTGCAGTTGCTGGGAGGTGATGGCGTACATGAACGTACGAATGCCAACCTGTGTACCCCCGGAACCAATGTGGTGATCGGCGACACCTTGTTTACCCCCCATTGTATCAATTCCGATTCAAAAACCTATCCCGGCGATAGGTGGGTAACCGCGGAGGCTTTGGTATTGGGAGATTCGTTGATCCAGCATATCTTGGAAGACAAAGTGGTCATGGAATACCGAAAACCCACGATCGGGGGCGGTAATATCAGTGGCTATAACGAAAGTGCGTATCGAGAGGGCCAACCCTTAAAGGAGGGCTATATTTCAATTCAGGCCGAGACCGCACCCATTGACTTTAAGTCCATTGAACTACTGAATCTCTGCGGTTGTATGGATAAAAAAGCAAAAAACTACAAATCGTATTACGTGAAGGCAGACAATTCGACTTGTGAATATTGAGGGTCCTCGTAAAGACGTCATTGCGAGCCCGTCCCTCCCGATAGCTATCGGGAGCTATCGGGACTGGTGGGAAGCAATCTCCTGAAACAAAGTCTAAAAGAAACAGATCACCGCGTCGCTAGCGCTCCTCGTGATGACGATTTTATTAAGTACTGTTCACTGTAAACTGCCAACTGAAAACCGCTCCTCGTGAAGACCTCAGTCCTTCTTGGGTCCTTCAAGTTTAAATCCGGCCGGAATGACCGCCCCTTTTTTAAGGACTACGATGCCATCCTTGACAACATACGATTCGGTTTGGACATTCTCCAGATGCGGCCCGCCATCGATGGTGACATCATCACCGATGCGGCAATTGATGTCGATGATGGCATTCTTGATATAGCATCGTTCCCCGATACCTACGAGGATTTGGATCTTGTTGTGTTCAATTTCTTCCAAGGTCTCATACGTGTCGCTACCCATCATATAGGTGTTGATAACGGTAGATCCCTGTCCGATCCTGGAACGCACCCCGATGACCGATCGCTCGATTTTATCGGCATGAATGATACAACCGTCGCCGATAACGGCCTTGTCCATTTGGGTCCCGGAAATCTTTGAGGTAGGCAACATTCTTGCTCGGGTATAGATAACTTTTTTCGTATCGTACAAATTGAATTTCGGGATGCTATCGGTCAGTCCCATATTGGCTTCAAAAAAAGAATCGATATTTCCGATATCGGTCCAATAGCCTTCGAAGGGAAAACTTATGGTCTTATGGGTCCCAATCGATTGCGGGATGATCTCCTTGCCAAAATCCATCGTATTCGGATTCTTCATAAGGTTGATAAGCACCTCACGATTAAAGATATAAATGCCCATCGAAGCCAAGTAAGTACGGCCTTCGCGCTTCATTTCCTCACTGACCTCCGAATGCCAATCGGGCAGTAATTCGGCCGCCGGTTTTTCGATAAAGGCCGTGATCCGATCTTCGTTATCGGTTTTTAAAATGCCGAAAGAAGTTGCATCATTGGCATGAACGGGGATGGTACCGATGGATATTTCGGCACGGTTCGCGATGTGTTTTTGGATCATGTCATTAAAATCCATTTGATACAGTTGATCCCCCGAAAGTATCAGTGCATAATCGAAATCGTTCTGCAAAAAATGATGCATACTCTGTCGCACCGCATCGGCGGTCCCCTGAAACCAATTCCCACTTTCCATGGTCTGTTCGGCCGCCAAGACATCGACGAACGCAGAGCTGAAAAAACTAAAATGATACGTATTTTTTATATGCCGGTTCAGGGAGGCCGAATTAAACTGAGTCAAGACGTACATTCTCTTGATGTCCGAATTGATACAGTTCGAAATCGGGATATCTACCAAGCGATATTTTCCCGCGATGGGGACGGCAGGTTTGGCCCTATTTTCGGTCAATGGATAGAGGCGAGATCCCTGTCCTCCCCCTAATATGATGGCTAGAACGGTATTATTGAACATGTTCTTCTTTCTTTAATGATTTATATAATACTTCGATTTGTTTCGCAATGGCCGACCAATCAAAAGTTTCTTCGACCCTTTTTCGGCCGTTTTCGGCCATTTTTTCGCGCAATTCGGCATTGTTGACAAGTTTGTTGATTCCCTTTGC
>JALHST010000181.1 GCA_022865355.1 Maribacter sp.
GAAGCTGCCCTTTTAGGCAAAAATTGGGACAAATTAAGGTGTTTTACATATTCTTTTCAAAGACAAGTACTTTAACACTTGCTTCGGCACTTCCGGCTATTTCACTCACATTTCTCAGTTCGAGCCCTATAACCTCATTGGTCAGCTCATCCTTGATGATGCGTACAAAGTCCCAGTCATCGGTGAGTTCGACCAAGGGCTCCGTATCTCCGGCATTTAGATATACTTTTAATATACCATCGCTATTTCTAATGACTCTCCAAAGTCCGGCCAATGTAGGTCCGGTAGGCGTGGCGGTGATGCCAAGTATATTTTCGGCCTGGAAGCCAAAGGTATAGCCCATATAATTCTGGGTTTCATCTGCGCCTGAATCACTATACTGTGTTACCGACCATTCTCCATTCATCATAATGCTGCGTATTTCGACCACATCCCCATCGTTCATGTTATCACCACATACCCTTTGTAATATAAGTTCATATCCTATTTCGGCTACATCAAATTTCAAGCGGTCGTTACGAAGGTCACTTAAAGGCCATTCAAAGTTTACGCCCGGTTCATCGCCCATACTAATGGCCATTACCAGTCGCCCTTCGGCATTTGTAGTAATTTCCCATGTTCCATTGGACGTTGTAATGCCGTTGCTCAAAGTAACCGTACCATCGGCAAGAAAAGTAAATTCATATCCTAGGAGTCGGTCTATCTCAACACCTTGATTATATACCTTTTTGATCACCCAGTTACACTCCTTTAGAATGTTTCGCAGTGTATCAGGTGGGGTATTCACAAGGTCACAGGCGTTTTTCATGATAATCCAGTTTCCTTCGCCCGAATGTAATTTTATTTTACCTTCCTCAATTTCATATACATACCATTCGAGGTTAAAGTCGACCAATACGTCAAATGCCAACTTGATCATTATACCTTTATCGGTAGCAACCGTACTCCAGGTCCCTGTTACCGAATTGCCCAAACCGGCTCTGACGGTTACGGTGCCATCAGGGCTAAACGCCATCAGGTAATCAAAATATTGCTCGGTATGCATCATATTGTTCCTCACCATGTTTTTCACCAGCCATGGGCATTCTGACAATAAATTATCCAACTGCTCCTTTGTGAAATCATCATCATTATAGTCATTATCATCATCCTCATCACAAGCAAGTTTGGCACTTTCAATGGCGGCTGCAAGTTCGGTGTTGCTATTGACGGCCATTTCGCTACCGTCATAAAGATGTAAGGTCACTGGAAAATCAATACTCATTAGGTCATTTTCGCCCAAGCCGGCAAAAAATCTGCGCATCTCCATATCGCTTTCAACAACGAAACTGCCCGTAGACGTTAGGCTTGTATCAAAGGTAAAGAGGGTTACGGGATATACGATATCAATACATTCTATATCATCGTCATCCCCACCTTCCTTACACTGTGCAGCAAGCGCACGAATTTCGTCGATACTATTAATGGTTATTTCCGAATAGTCGGCCAGGGTAATGGTGACCGGGAAAATGATATCCAAAATATTTTCATCGTCATCGACCGCATCAAAAAGCTCCTCGATTACATGAAGATCGTCCCTAGACCCCATGGTAAGCTCTGTGCCATTCACTCTCACATGATAGGGAAAACGAATGTCAAAACAACTTGAACCATCAACGATATTATCAAAGGAACCATCATTCGAAACGGTACGCTCAACCAGAACGGCGGTTGCAGAATTTGCCGCAAGGGTCTGCTGTTCATCGGTGCCAGGCTGAAAAACATTTTCCTTCTGACAGGCCGTAAAACTAAATGCAACCATAAGTAGGCTTATATACATTGCATATTTTAAAAACTTTTTCATAACGATTTGGAATTATTTGTTAATACATTCATAAAACAATCTACATAAAAAATACCCTACCCCGTATTTCATTTTTTTCAAATATCTTTGACAAAAAACCAGTTGAATTGAATACTGAGAGCAAAGACAACATATGTGAGGAACAGCTATTTAGCCAATTCTTTAAGGCTAATTCTAAAACGGTTTTCAATTACATTTATTATAAGTTCGGGAATGAGGAAAAGGCCTATGATGCTGTGCAGGAGGCGTTTATGAAGTTATGGGAAAACTGCGCCAAGGTAGTACCCGAAAAGGCCAAGTCATATGTGTATACGGTGGCCAATAATCTTTATTTAAATGTAATAAAGGCCGAAAAGGTACGCTTGAAATATGCCGACAAATCCCTGAAGACCACGAATATATCCCCGGAATTCATTTTAGAGGAAAATCAATTCAAGGAAAAATTGGATCGGGCGCTCGAAAGCCTACCGGAAAATCAACGCAGTGTATTTTTGTTGAATCGAATCGATGGGAAAAAATATGCCGAAATTGCTGAAATCGAGGGGGTAAGCGTGAAAGCGATTGAAAAACGGATGCATCTTGCGTTAAAAACCCTAAGGGAACAAATTGATGGCATATAGGCATTCAAGGTTTAAGGTTAAAGGTTTAAGGTTTAAGGTTTAAGGTGCAAAGTGATAAAAGGACCACACTTGAACATTGAACGTTTTAAACAATTCGGTAGGGTTTTTTCATAGTTAGTTGTTCCTTAGGTATAAAGAAAAATATCATGCAAGAAAATTACTTGGCGAAATGGCTTAATAATGAGCTCTCCGAGACCGAACTTGCCGAATTTAAAAAATCGAGCGAGTTTGCCTCATATCAGCGGCTCCTTGAGGTATCCGATACCTTGAAGGCCCCTGATTTTGATGCTGAGGAAGCTTGGATGGCCCTTAAAAACCAACGGGTATTACATAGTCCGAAAGTGGTGCAATTGCATCCGTTCCGAAACTTTTTAAAAGTAGCGGCCGCCATTGCCATTATTGTAGTTGGTTCTTATTTTTATTTGAATTCGCTCAATGACACCATAGTTACGCAGTATGCTGAAAACAAGGAAGTACTACTTCCCGATACCTCGAAAGTCATTTTAAATGCAGATTCCGAAATATCGTATAGTGTTAAAAAATGGGAAGATAACCGCATCATCTCCCTTGAGGGCGAAGCATTTTTTAAAGTTGCCAAAGGAAAGCGTTTTACGGTGGCCACCAAAGACGGTATCGTAACGGTATATGGTACCCAATTCAATGTAGAACATCGCAGGGATTTTCTTGAGGTTACCTGTTTCGAAGGATTGGTAAGCGTCACTTTCAAGGGCGAAGAAACCAAGCTACCCGCCGGTACTTCCTTTTTGGCCATCAAGGGCAAAGTACTGAAAGCTACTGCCCCGGAAGCCAATATGCCCGCATGGATGAATGCCGAAAGCTCCTTTAAAAGTATTCCCCTAAAATATGTCTTGGACGAGTTCGAACGGCAACATAATATTAAGGTAAAAACAGAAAATATAGATTTAGAACAGCTATATACAGGTACTTTTAGCAATACTGACAAAAATTTGGCGTTGCAGAGTATAAGCGTCCCTTCCCGAATAAAGTTTAAATTAGAGGGGAATAAAGTGCTGTTCTATGTCGAAAACGCGCCATAAAAAAATTGCGTACCCATTTTTTTTACTTTTGATACTGCTTTATGTTGCGAAAGGAAAGGCGCAGGAGACGCCCCTTCAGAGTAAAAACCTCATTACCTATATTCAGGAACTAGAGGGTCTGTTCAATATCAAATTCAGCTATGTAGACGAGGATATACGACCCTTGGAAATACGGGTTCCCAAAGGAAAACTACTCAGTGAAATTCTCGCCGAAATACATAACCAGACCCAATTAAAGATCCAAAAGCTAAGTGAGCGGTATTACACCTTTTCCAAGAGTTCTACGGTCGATATATGCGCCTTGGTGCTAGATAATTTTGAAAAGAACACGGTTACTGGCGCCACGGTAGAAGTTTTAGGAAGCAGTTTGGCAACGATTACCGATCTCAATGGTAGATTTGCTTTTCAAACTATTCCGAGAAAGGCGGTACTTCAAATCAAACATTTAGGTTTTAAACCGCTTTTTGTAGTCGCCGAAGATTTGGTGAACCACAATCCTTGTACCACGGTACTGTTGGCACAGAGTTTTCAACAGTTGGATGAAGTGGTAGTTGTTCAGTTCCTTACGACCGGAATTCTTAAACAGACCGATGGCAGCATCTTAATAAGTCCGTATGATTTCGGAATCTTACCGGGTTCCGTCGAACCGGACGTGTTACAGACCGTACAAGCCCTTCCGGGTATCAAAAGC